>NZ_JBFAIR010000031.1:0-139741 GCF_040654815.1 Streptomyces sp. NPDC050619
CCCATGCCGGTCGCCCTCAATGTCTCCGTGCCCGTCAGCCGTATGAACAACGCCGACCAGCGCCGCATCAGCGCCGTGCTGCGGGACCTCGCCGAAGAGGCGGTCGAAGTGCTGCACTGAGCCTGGGGACAGACCCCAGGGACTTCTTCTGGGCCGGCGAGGTCACCTGTGCGCCACTCCCCCGAAGCCGCCGCACCTACGAGTGAGCTGTGTTGGGATTTGTGGAGTCCCTGATGCCAGGTTACGGTCCTGGCGAAGGAGAACCACCAGCACCATGGCAGCACCCCGTAAATACCCGGACGAGCTCCGCGAGCGCGCCATCCGCGAGGTCCGCGCCACCGGTCGGCCGATCGCCCACGTCGCGAAGGACCTCGGCATCCGCAAAGAGGCCCTGCGCGGCTGAGTCCGCCAGCCCGAGGCCGACAGCGGCGAGCGTGACAACCGGCTCACCACCGCCGAGCGCGAGGAACTCAAGCAACTCCGCAAGGAGAACGCTGAGTTGAAGCGGGCGAACGAGATCCTCAAAGCCGCCAGCGGGTTTTTGCCCAGGAGATCGACCGTCCCCGGACGAGGCCGAGCAGGTGATCGACCACCTGCGTGAAAAGGGTCTCGGGGTCGATCCCGTCTGCCGGGAACTGGGCCTGCCGCCGTCGACGTACTTCGCCCGCAACAAGCGGCCGAAGTCGGCCCGCCGGCTCCGCGACGAACAGCTCATGCCGCTCATCGAGGAGATCCACGCCGAGTCCGGCGGCACCTACGGGGCCCGCAGGATCACTCGCGCCCTCAGGCGCAAGGGCGTGGACGTTGCCCGCTCCACCGTCGAACGGCTGATGGCCGAGCTGGACATCGAGGGCGTGATCCGTGGGCAGCGGCGCCGTACCGCTATCCCGGAGCCGTCAGCGCCACGGCCGCCGGGACCTGGTCGACCGCGATTTCACTACATCGCGTCCGGACCAGCTTTGGGTGGCGGACATGACGTACGTCCGCACCTGGTCGGGCTGGGTATATGTGGCGTTCGTCCTGGACGTGTACTCCAGGATGATCGTCGGCTGCCAGGTCGCGAGCCACATGCGAACCGAACTCCCCCTGGATGCACTGGAGATGGCGTTGTGGAGACGCCGTGTCAAAATCCCGCCAGCCCACCGGCACTGCGCCGTCCGCCTTCGCCGGAGCGCCGGATCTGGACCGCGGACCAGGCGGTCCGCTTCCTCCGACACTGCCACCAGGCCGACCCGGACATGGCCGACCTGTTCGAGTTCCTCTTCGGCACCAGCCTGCGCAAAGGCGAAGCCCTCGGCCTGCACTGGGACGACGTCCACCTGACCGAAAGGGTGCTGTACGTGCGGTGCACGCTCTCCGCGATCGACAACAACCGGCTCGTCATCACCCCGCCCAAGACCCGCTCCAGCAAGAACTGGGTGGCCATCTCACCCCGCGTCGCCGCCACCCTCCGACGCCGAGCCCGATCCAAGAATCGCGCCCACAGGCGCCCGGGCGATCCGTTCGCCGGACTCGTCTTCTGCCGCCTCGACGGCCGACCTCTGCGGCCCAGCGCCGTCCTCGACCGGCTCCGGCACCTGTCCGAAGAAGCCGGAGTCCCCCGGGTAACCGTTCACGACCTGCGCCACCTGGCCGCCACCCTCACCATCACCGCCGGTGTGCCGCTCACCGTGGTTTCCAAGACCCTGCGCCACTCCACCCTGTCCACCACGGCCAACATCTACAGCCACCTCACCCGGCAAGCCGCCCGCGAAGCCGTCGACACCATCGAACACACCCTCACCCGGGCCGAACAGAAGACCGACCGGCAGTCCCGGCAGACGCGACTGCGATCACCGCGCGACCACATCCAACCACTCCGCGAAGCCCTCAACCGGCTCCGCTCCCCGCCCCGCCCGGCTTCCGTGCCACCGCGAACCGGCCCCAACCCCGGGCCGCGACCACAGTGCGACCACCAGCCCTCCAGACACACGAAAAACCGCCCTCCCGCAAACGAGAGAACGGCCTCCGACCTGCATCAAAGCTGGTCGGGACGACAGGATTTGAACCTGCGACCCCTTGACCCCCAGTTGGGTGCTCTATGAGCGGCGTGCGATGGGTCATTCTTCGAGGTCAGCATCCAGCGTACTCGGCCGAGTAAAGGAGTCTATTCACTCTGGCCTCCGCCGGACAGCCTCGTCGAGTCACGCACCGCCTTCCACTGATCGATGGGAGCCGCTACAAACTCTGGCGCTTCCATCGTCGCGCCTCAGCTGGGAGCGGGCAAGTGAACATATGTGCGCCTCGGCTCTCAGTCAGCGACGCCCAACTTCTCTTGCGGACTCGAAGCAGGCCATGCATGACGAACTCCCAGAGAAGGAACGGTACTTGGCCACGCTGACGGCCCTACAGGTCGTGGGGGTACGAGGACACCGGGCAGAGCCAGCCATCACCGGCCTCGCCGATTCTCACCGTGACGATGGACAGGACGGGGCACTCGCCGCCTGAGTGTCCGCGTCGCTGCTCCAGTAGGCCACATGCCATGTGGGGGGCCGAGCAGCGGCGCAGCCCGCTGCGGGTCCTCGAGGCGTTCGCAGACGCGGCAGCCCATCGCGATGGCCGAGGAACGGTGTTGCCAGAGCATTGTCCGCGGTCTTGAAGACCGCAACGACGTCAAAGGTGATCCCGGAGGATTCACATCCAGCCTCGATCGCGCCAGCAAGGCATTCCCGAGCAACCCCAGCAGCAGGTCAGTCCGCGCCGCCCGCAATCTGCCCATCGGCTTCCAAACCATACTTACGCAAGCGATCGCCTTCGTCCTGACGCCCTAGTTCCTTCAACAGATCCACCATCTCGGCGATAGCAAACGGTTCTCCCGCCAAGATTGCCTTCCTGTACCAGGAAAGAGCCTCATCGCCGTTGGCTTGTCGCGCAGTGAGGAATGCCGTGAGATGGAGCGCCGATGTGTGGCCTTGCTTGGCGAGTTTCTTCGCGCGCGACACCGCCTCGTCAGCTCGACCGAGCTGTTCAGAAAGCCCTGCCATGCGCCAGAGGGCGAAGACATGTCCTTGCTCAGCCAAGGAGCCCAGCCAACGTAGCGCCTCGTCCTCGCGCCCCTCCGCGACCAGCAGCTCCGCGGCGGTGTGAAGCACTGCCATGTCCACACGCCTCTCGGGCTCCAGACACCAGCGCAGCGCGTCGTCAGAACGCTCTGCCTCCATTAGGATTTCGAGATATGCGGCCGAGGCGAATGGCCGGCCAGCCGTCGCGAATGGCTCCAACCACGTTGCAGCTTGCTCCAGTCCTTCACACTTCACGGCCAGTTCCGCTCCGACACCGAAGGCCATGTCGTGGCCAGCGTCAGCCGCACGCTTGAAGGATGAGAGCGCCTCGGCCGAACGACCAGCCTGAGCAAGTGTGTTGGCCGTGACCATCAGGTCACTGGCCCCTTCTTGAGCCAGCTCGTTCAGCCAAGCAAGGGCCCTATCAGGACCATCGGTGTTCCACACCATGCCTACGGACTGCCGGATCGCGAGTGCGTCGCCAGAAAGTGCTGCTCGCCGGTAGAACTCAAGTGCCTCTGTTAGTTGGCCGTTCTCCTGAAGCTTCTCACCGGCTTCGCGGGCGGCAGCGGCGTCACCGCGGTCGGCGAGTCCGCCGAGCCACGAGATTGCCTCATCCGTACTGCGCGAGTCGGCTGTCAGCTCGAGAACCCAGGAGAGCGCGAGCTCATCTATTCCTTCGGCCAGTCGTGTCAGCTGGTCGACTACTTCATCCTTCTGGCCGAAAGCCTCCGACAGCTCGACCAGGTTCGCGTAGGCGTCCTCGTCCCCAGCTTCGACTGCGCGCTGATACCAGCGCAAGGCTTCCTGGTGCTGCTCGGCTCGTTCCATCAGATCGCCCGCGAGCCAGGCAGTGTCTTCGATACCCGCGGCGTCGGCACGCAGATGGAGTTGGAACGAGTATCGAAAGAGACCGCGGTTTCGGGCTTCCCACGCCAAGCCCGCAAGATCATCCATCTCTGCATGTTCGGGAAGCGCACTCCAGAGCGAAGCCGCAGCAGGCTCGGTCGCCCGACTCGACCGTCCATGGTGATCGAGATAGTCGGCAAGACGAAGATGGGGTTCCGCATGAACTACCTGACCGGGACGGGGGCGCACCAGGCTGAGAGGACTGGTCGCGCCGCGGCAGGGCTGTTGAAGCACGGAGAGGGTTTGGTCGAACCAACCCTCACTCAGGGCAGACCATTCGTCATCGGTGAGATAGCCGACGGCAGCCAGTTCCAACAGCGTTCGAGGCAGTGCTCCACTGCATCCGATCCGGCGGGCATCCATTGCTGCATGGATCACGGCCTGCGCGGGGGCCGGGGCAGTCGTATAGCGCTCCATGAGAGCGAAAGCGGCAGAGAGGTACTGGACAATCCGTCCGTCGCCGACTCGGTCAAGTGCCTCTGCCAACCGCCGGTCCTCGTGTGCTGCTCTGCCTGCTTCCAGCAGAGCTGGCTCATCGAACGAACGGGGGACGAGGACACTGTGGCCGGCAAGCAGCAGGCGGGCTTCTCGGTGCCCATCCGGTGCGCCCGAAGCGGGCGGCAGGGTAAGCCTTTCCCAGTGCTCCGGCCAGGCTGTTCCCAAGACCACGACCGGGCCCCGGGTGGGATCCTTAAGTAGCTCCCTCAGCGCCGCGGCCACCTGCTCGCCCAGTTGAGGCGACGCCAGGTAGGGCTCGATTTCGTCGAGCCAGACCACCGTCCGCGGCCCGACGCACGGCATGCCATTTAGGAGTGCCTCCGCTGGGCTTGGAGCAATCGGATACCAGAGTCGCCAGTCGCCCGGTAGCGCCTGGATAGCCTCCCAGCATGCTCGTGTCTTGCCCGTGGAAGAGTCGCCAACAAGTACGGCCAGAGCGCTCTGTTCGGCAGCAGCCCGTGCGACGAGCTGGTCCACCCGCACATCGTGTTCGCGGCTGATGTAGGCCGGCAGCGGGGGCAGCCGGTCACCGGGATCCCTCTCTTCGGCCTCGATGACACGGTGCACCTCAAGAGCGAACGGATCGGTGAAGTCCCGGATCGGGGAGCCCACCACGGTATGGGTGTGCTGCGTGCCGAAATCCGGACCGTCTGCGCAGAACCCATCCGCCGTCGCCCGCCCAAAGAAGCGGTCAACCAAGGCACGTTGCGGGAAGAGCAGGTCCGAAAGCTGCTGCCGGCCCCAGAGTTCAATGTCGAGTGGGTGATAGTCCCTACGCAGTTGATGGAGCCGATCCTCCACCGCAGTGTCACCGGTATAGGCAGTGGTGACCAGCACGAAGCGAGTAGCGTCGAAGGGGCGGGTTCCTTCGACATACATCCGAACCGCATCCGAGAGGGCATCAGCGGTGAAACTCTGCCAGCGCTTGGCCTGATAGACGGTCAAGCTGCCATCCTCGAAGTACCCCACGACATCGATGCCGTGCTGCTTCTGCCCGTTCCTGCCGTACAACCTGGACCGGACCGCACCCTCAACTTCACGGGCCAGCGCCACAATCAGACGCTCGAGGCTCTCCCAGGACAACTGCTCCACCTGAAGGAGCAACGGGGCTGTCACCGTCAGCGGCGGAGGGAGATCTGGAGGTGGATCCACAAGCCTGTGACTAGCATCGATCTCTTCCCAGAGTTGTTCCACGCCCTCTTCCCCCGAGTCGGCTGCGGGAATCGGCTCGGAGGGATCGCGCTGCGGGTCCGTCGTCATACGGTCATGATGCATTCCGCCACTGAGGCTATTTCAACCTCCGTTTGAGCAGGCCAGGTGGAGGGTGGGGATGGCCTGCTCAAACGGAGGTTGAAAGCGGGTCTGCCCCAAGCGCCGGCGGCTCCGATGACTCCTCCGCCTAGCGCTCCGCGTTGGGGTCTGACTCTGCCTCCGCCGACTTGTCGAACAAAGGGGCCATGCTGGCCAGTTCGGTCGCTTCCCGTCGGAGGGTGATACGCCTGCTACGCTCCTGAGCCCCGGCTGCACCGGTAGGTATGTATGACAACTACCGTGACTGCTACACACCTTAGGCCCGCAGAGATCGCCGGGTGATCATAAAATAGGGCATATGTAACACGGGGGCGACGTGCTCACCAAGATCGTCGTTAAGAACTACCGGACGTTTCGAGACTTCACTCTTGAGTTCGATCCGAAGATGAACATCTTGGTCGGCGACAACGACCGAGGGAAGTCCACGCTCCTCGAAGCGATCGGCCTGGCCCTGACGGGTCGGATCCGAGGCCGGCTCCTGGCCCAAGAGCTGTCGCCGTACCTGTTCAACAAGGAAGTCGTCGACGAGTACACCCAGGCTCTGCGTGACGGTCTTGAGGCCAAGCCACCCGAGGTCATCATCGACCTGTTCCTCGACGGCAAGACCGCGCCGGCCACCTTGAAAGGGATGAACAACCTCCTCAAGAGCGACGAGCCGGGTGTCCGCATCCGGGTGATGCTGAACCCGGACTACGAGGCGGAGTACCGGGAGTTCGTGCAAGATCCGTTGCAGGTCCGCCTGGTGCCGACCGAGTACTACAAGGTCGACTGGCTCGACTTTGCGGGCAACGGCATCACCTTCCACCGCATTCCAGCCACGGCCTCCCTGATCGACGCCACCAACATCCATCTTCAGAGCGGCGTCGACTACTACCTCAACGGCATCATCAGCTCGCACCTGGAGGCCAGCGAGCGTGTTGAGCTGGCCCGCGCGTACCGGAGCCTGCGCGAGAACTTCGCCGACGATGAAGCCATCGTCAAGATCAACGAGAAGTTGCGTGGGGCCCAAGGTGAGGTCAGCGACCGTGAGTTGACCCTGAGCATCGACGTTTCCCAGAAGACCAACTGGGAGAGCAACATCGTGCCCCACCTCGACGAGCTGCCGTTCCAGTTTGTCGGCAAGGGGGAGCAGAACACCCTAAAGATCCTGCTGGCGTTGAACAAGCAGGTAGAGGACGCGCACATCGTCCTGGTCGAGGAGCCCGAGAACCACCTGTCGTTCCCGAACCTGGGCAAGCTGATCCGCAAGATCAGCACCAAGTGCGAGGACAAGCAGGTCTTCATCACCACCCACAGCTCCTACGTGCTCAACAAGCTCGGTCTGGAGAACCTCGTCCTGCTGTCCGCCGAGCAGGGCTTCCGCCTGTCGAGCTTGCTGGCCGACACCCAGGACTACTTCCGCAAGCTGTCGGGCTACGACACCCTGCGGGTCGTCCTGGCCCGCCGCTCGATCCTGGTCGAGGGCCCGTCGGACGAGCTCGTCATCCAGCGCGCCTACCTCGATGTCCACGGCTGCCTGCCCGCCGAGGACGGTGTCGACGTGATCAACATCCGCGGGCTGTCCTTCAAGCGGTTCCTCGACATCGCGTCGCTGCTGGAGCACAACCAGGTCGCGGTCGTCACCGACAACGACGGCAAGGACGCCGCGGAGGTGGAGGTGAGGTATGCCAGCTTCGGCGGCTTCCCCAACATCTCGGTGCACGTGGGTGACGACAAGGACTTCCCAACATTGGAACCGCAGTTGCTCAAGGCGAACGGGCGCGCCGCGCTCAACGCCATCTTGGGAACGACCTTCACCACGGACGACGAACTGCTTGCGTACATGAAGGCGCGCAAGACCACCGTCGCGTTGGCCATCTTCGAGTCCGCCGAGTCCGTCACGATGCCGGGGTACATTGCCGATGCCGTCGCATAACAACCTCGCCGTGTTGGCGGCGGCCGGCTCCCGCAAGACGCAGCACATCGTGGACTGTGTCCTCAGTGACCCGAGCCGGCGGGTGCTCGTGACCACTTACACGACCGAGAACATGAACCAGCTGGTCGATCGGCTGAGCACCGGCACCGGGCTGCTGCCGAAGCACGTCACGGTCATGACCTGGTTCACGTTTCTGCTGAACCAGTGCGCTCGCCCGTACCAGAGCGCCGTCCTCGACGACGTGGGCGTGATGCGCGGACTGAACTTCGTCGGCGAGCGCAGCAGGTTCATCCCCAAAACGAACGTCAAGAAGTACTACCTCGACTCCAACGGCGACATGTTCCGTGACGCCGTGGCTGCCTTCGCCTACGAGGCCGATCAGCGTAGTGGCGGCAAGGTCGTAGGCCGGCTGACCGAGATCTACGACCACATCTACATCGACGAGGTCCAGGACCTCGCCGGCTACGACCTCGACGTCCTCGACCTGCTGCTCACGTCGCCCATCGCGATGACGATGGTGGGGGATCCGCGCCAAGCCACCTTCGCAACCAACAACGCGACCAAGAACAAGCGGTACAAGGGCAGCGGCATCGCTGACTGGCTGGACGAGCGCAAGGACATCTGCGAGATCGAGCACCGGCTTGAAAGCTATCGCTGCAACCAGGAGATCTGCGACTTCGCCGACGACCTCTTCCCGGACTTGCCGAGAACGATCTCCAAGAACACCGAGAGCACCGGTCATGACGGCGTCTCCACCATCACGCCGGCCAAGGTAGCGGCATATGTCGAGAGGTACGACCCGGTCGTGCTGCGCTGGGACAGGCGAACCAAGACCCAGGGTCTCGAAGCGATGAACTTCGGTCAGTCGAAGGGATGCACCTTCGATCGGGTGCTGATCTTTCCGACCCAGCCGATCACCAAATACTACAAGAATCGAGAGTCTGAGCTGACTGATGGCAGTCGCTTCAAGCTGTACGTCGCCGTGACACGAGCTCGCTACAGCGTGACCTTCGTGATCCCCTAACGGTCGCTCGCGCCCGCCAGCCGCACTCGGTAGAAACCTAGAAAAACCGTCGCGTCAAGATAGGTGGATCGCCACACTGGCGAGGTGAAACTGTTCGACGCCGACTACTACGATCCCGACGAGGTGCTGGCGCACCCGCGACATCAGGAGATGCAGCCTGTCCTGGCCACGCTCATCCAGCAGCTGCGGGACTGTACGACGGAAGAGGCCGGTGTCGCCTTCCAGCGGGATCTGCTAACCCGGCTGCTGGAGGTGGAGAAGGATCGCAAGGAGCTCAAGCGCGCCGCAGACCGGATGCGGAAGAGGAAGTCGCCGCATTTGGAGGCCCCCGAGCCGCGGTCGGGCCGTGACCTCGGCAACATGGAGACCTGGCGGTTCGAGCACGACGTGTGTGAGCGGCTGGCTCGCCAACTGCGTTCGGTAGGCGACGCGTTGGCCTGGCGTGTCTTCGGCTTCCACCGCCCGTTCATTCTCGCCCTGTGCCGCAACGACCCACCGGGCCCGATGTACGGCAAGGCCGGACTGCAGGCCGAGCTTGATCGTGTCGAGGAAGTCTTCAAGGAGAATGGCTCCTTCGCTCTCCTGCATGACCTGACCAACTGCCTGCGCATCGGCGACGTCACTGTTTGGGATGGAGCCAATCCACCATGCACCGAAGAGATCAAGACGAACCCGGAGGTGCGCAAGAGCGCCCAGATCCGACGGATCAACCAGGCCAGGGCGGCGGTGCTGGAAGGCGGTCCGCTGCCGGGGAGTAACGCCTCAGAGCTCCTGCATGACCTGGACCTGCCACTGCGCACACACCTAGACGTATTGCGCGATGCCCTGGAGCAAGCTGCGACCGAAGGCATCCACGCTACTGCCGTGCCCGGCAGCCGAGCCCTGTACGTCGTCGACCAATACGGATGTGTTCAGCAGGGCCTATCCTCCGCACAGTTCAACGAGCGACTTCAGCAGGCCGTGGGTGCCGCGCTAGAGAACGCGGGCATCGCCGCCAGCCGAGAGGACCACAACGTCCACTTCACCAGCATGGACAGCACGGCCCGCAATCCGCTACGGGTGCCATGGGCGAACTATCCGTTGCACCCCGTGGTCTGCGCCCGGTTGATCGGCGACTACGCCGCGATGACCGTTGAGACCTCCGGACCAGCCCTTGCCGACCTGCTACGGGTCGTCGGCCTCGATGCTCACTGGGTTCGTCCGCCAGGGAAGGCCAACCTTAAGCCGGGAGACGTCGTCATGGAGATCCATCACCAGGAGCAGTTCCGTGCCGTGTCCCTGCCCGGAGGCCTGACAATGACCCCGGGCTGGACGTTGCAGATGGGCCGCTCCGAACTGGATCGCTACATGATCGAGCTTGTCCAGCCGGGCTCGTGGATTGCTGGCATGAAGCACCTGCTTGCCGCGCGTCGGGGTGGGCAGCCCTGGCCGCACTACCGCAACGAGCACGAGGTCTGGGTCTAGGCCAAGGTGCTGCTGCCAGGAGGCGGGCTTCCCGACCTTCAATGTTCATGTCACCGTGGGATCATGACGGCCGACTTACCGGTTCGAATCGTCGATGGACGCGTCGTCACCAACCCTGGCATCGGGCCCGTGGCGATGTTGTGGCTCCCGTTACATGGCGAGGTCATCGCCAAGATCCCGCCTCGGAAGGGCAACCGCGGCTGGCTGCACGAGACGGTAGGCATCCGTTCTCCGAAGCTCGACGATGACCGGTGGAAACTGCCGCGGAGCTGTCTGGTGCGGTTGGTGACGGCTGCGATCGACCGGTACGGGTACATCGTGCTTTGGCGAGACATGTCGAAGCTTTCGCAGTGCACCAGAGCATGTCTAGAGGCCACGGGCGTTGAATGTCAGTGTTCGTGCCTCGGAGCACACCACGGCCAGGATGCTGCCGGCTGGTTCGAGCGGGTCGGGGATGCGGTGGTGGCCGAGCAAGGCGAATACACCCGCACCGGGGTCGTCTATGGTCCGCGGGGCAGTGACTCGAACGCCTCCGTGTACGACGGTGAACTGGCGGGTGAGCGCTACCGCGTCGATCCCCCCGGCCGACGGAAATGGCCGACCGCGGCGCGGTTCATGTGCGCGAGCTGCATGACGGCACAGGCGAGCGTGTGGGACCACTGCCACACGCACGGCTTTGTACGAGCGCCGCTATGCAACCGCTGTAACACGCGCTACTGGCGGGGGTGGCGCCCGCAGCACGGCCGAGCCACGCACGGCCGCAACTTCGACGATAGCTATTACCGTTGGTGTCCCGAGCATGCTAACCAGTGGAGACGGTGCAGCGCGTAGATCTCAACCTGCTGCATGGGGCCAAAGAATTGAGACGCTGCGCTACCCAAAGGGGTTACTGCTGCTCAGCCGTGGCGGCGCGTGTCTCGTGACGGCGAGGTGATGGCACCCGCCCTCGTACGCCATGATCCGCCAGCTAACGCGCCGGAGGGCGACGCCGTCACCGTGGAGTCAACGCACTCCCCCCTCTGGAGGTGGGCATCATGGCTCCTCGCTCCCCTGAGCGCGGTCGTCTCTACCGACGCTGCGGTTGCCGTCGACCCGACGGCCGGCAGTTCGGCGCGGCCTGTCCGAAGCTCAAGGGCCGTTCCCGGCACGGCTCGTGGGCCTTCGCCGTCGACCTGCCGTCCGTCGATGGCAGACGAATGCCGCACTGCCGCAGCGGCTTTCCCACCCGCAAGGCCGCTCACGCCGCCCTGGAGCACGCCCTGACGTGCGAGCGTACGGGCCTGTACGGCGAAGCGGACCTCACCCTTGCCACCTTCCTGAGCGAGTGGATCCGCACCAAGGAGGAGTCACTCAGGCCCACCACGTTCGTCCGCTACCGCGACTACGTCCGTGCCGACCTCATTCCGTCCTTCGGACGCCTCGCCATCCAGGACCTGCGGCCGCGGCACATCGTCGCCTGGCAGGAGGCGGAGCTCGCCCGCGGCCGGGGGCGCACCACCGTGTACCGGATCGGCGCCACCCTCTCCAGCGCCGTCGGCTCCGCGGTGCGCGCCCGTCTGATCGCGGACAATCCGTGCCGGCACGCGATGCTGCCGCGGCCCGCGGCCCAGGAGCGGATCTGCTGGAACCCCACCCAGGCGGCCGCGTTCCTGCGGCACAACCACACCCACTACGGCGACCAACTGGCCGACCTGTTCGAGCTGCTTCTGGGTACCGGTATGCGCCGTGGCGAGGCCCTCGGCCTGCACTGGACGGATGTCCACCTGCCGGAGAAGACGCTGCTGGTGCGGTGGAATCTCACGGCCGTCAACAACAACCGGCTCTACCTGGGCCAACCGAAAACCAAGGCGAGCCGGAACTGGGTGAGCCTGTCCCCGCGCGTCGCTGCCGCACTCAAGCGCCAGGCCACCGTCGCTCGGGCCGGCCAGCCCCCCGGCACCCCCTTGGCGGGCCTGGTGTTCTGCCAGCCGGACGGCTCCCCTCTGCGCCCGCAGGGCATCCTGACCGAGCTGCGCCGGCGCTCCGAGGAGCTAAGCCTGCCCCGGATCGGCGTCCACGACCTGCGCCACACCGCCGCCACCATCATGATCAGCTCACGGGTCCCGCTAGCCGTGGTCTCCAAGACCCTGCGCCACTCGACGCTGTCCACCACCGTCAACCTCTACGGCCACCTGCTCCCCCACGCCGCCCGCGACGCCGTCACCGCCATCGACAAGGCCCTCACCCGCGCCGACCGCAAACACCACCAGACCGCTACGGCGTCAGAAGACCGGGCGGCTTGAGACCGGCCGCCGAGGCGGTCACCGGATGCCATCACGCCGCCATCACGTGTCACCCGAACGCATCCAGCGGGCCTGCCATCGTCGGCAAACCCGCTGGTGAACACCGTCGGGACGACAGGATTTGAACCTGCGACCCCTTGACCCCCAGTCAAGTGCGCTACCAAGCTGCGCCACGTCCCGATGCCTGTCTGACCTGGGGTTTCCCCTGGCCCAACATGCATGGAAACAATACCGCACTCGGGTTGATGGTCGCGCACTCCTTTATCCGGGAGCGAGGGTGATGAAGCAGGTAAACGTCGGCGGGTGGGCGAGCGCGGAAAGGCGCCTTCGGGCACGCGCCCGCGGGTCCCTGCATCCCGTACGTACTGCCACCCACCCAGGCTCCACACAGCCCTGCCCCCGGGCCACGGTCAGCTCATCACCCCCTGGCCCCCCGACGCGCCCGCTCACATCCCCTCGGGTCCGCCTACGCCGTCGGCACGTCAACGCGCGCCAGGTCGCGTATCACGGGCACGAAGCCCTCCCCCTCCACTCCGACCCCGATCCCGATCCCGATCCCGATCCCCTCAGTCTCCGAGGAAATTCAGTCCGCGGTCGGCAGCCCCAACTCGGGGTGGGCGTCAAGCAGTCGGGGCGGGGCAGCTTGGCGCCAGGAGTCGGCGAGGATGGCACGCAGTTCGCCCTCGTCCTCCAGGGCGGCGAGGCGGGCTCTCACCCAGGCGAACTGCGCCTCATGGTCGGCGATCCAGAATTTCTCCGGTTCGGCCAGCACCAGTTCGTCGCGCTCCTCCTTGGGGCAGCGCACGGCGATGGAGGTCTCGTCCTCGGGCAGTGTGGCGAACATCTTCCCCGCGACTCGGAACGTGGGCATGCTCCAGGCGATCTTCTCCGTCGTGTCCGGCAACGACAGGGCGATTCGGCGTACGTCTTCGGCATCCGGCATGACAGGCACCGTAGCTCCTGCCACTGACAATCACCTGGTGGGAGCGTCCGCCACAGGCACGGCGGCCGCCTCGCCCGCACCCCTCCCCACGCGTTTGTAGTAGAGCGTCGTCGGCCGCAGTGCCCCGGCCGGGTTCGCCGCATAGTCGGGGATCACGCCGGCCCGGGTCCAGCCGGCCGTGCGGTAGAGGTGCTCGGCCGGGCTGTCGGTCTCGGTGTCCAGGTGCAGGAGGGTGATGCCCGCCCCGACCGCCGCTTCCTCGGCGACGGTCAGGAGTCTGCGGCCGAGACCCTGCCCACGGGCGTCCCGGTGCACCATCAGCTTGGCGAGTTCGGCGCGGTGGCGGCCGGCCGGTTTGTCGGGGAAGGCCAGACTGACGGTGCCGAGGGTCCGGCCCGCGTCGCGCGCCGCCCACACGGCGAGTTGTCCCGCGGCCACCGCGGCGGCGCGCTCCTTCCACCAGGCGACGGCCGCCGCGCGGTCGAGCGGCGCGAGGAATCCGACCGAGGCGCCGCCGTCCACGGTGTCGACCAGCAGGTCGGCCAACTCCTCCACATTCGCGGACAGTTGAGCCTCGTCCAGTCGGATCGGACGGGCCGGGCGGATCAGCGGTGTCACGGCAGCACCACCGCCAGCGCATACCGCGCCTCGCCCGGACCGGCGCACCGGAACCGCGTCGGGCCCCACACCCGCATCCGCAGGCAGTCCCCGGCGTCGAGGTGGTGCGCGATGTCCTGTGCCGTCACCTCGAGCGCTCCCGCCAGCACCCAGATGTGCTGTTCCAGGCCGGGCAGGGGCGGCCGGTCGTACGCGATGTCGGCGCCGGCCGCGAGCCGCCCCTCGACGAGTTCGCCGCGCAGCCCCGAGTGCGGCGGTGAGACGGACCGTCGTACGAACCCGGAGGCGCGGTCCTCCCACACCGGCTGCTCGGCGGAGCGCACCAGCAGCGCCGGCTCGGCCTCGATCTCGCTGAGCAGCTGGGACATGGTCCGTCCGTAGACGTGGCACAGCCGGTTCAGGAGCGAGGCGGTGGGGCTGATCTCCGCCCGCTCGGCCCGGGACAGGGTCGACCGGCTCACTCCGCTGCGCTCCGCCAACTCTCCGAGGGTCCAGCCGCGTTCGGCCCGCAGTTCGGCGAGGCGGGCGCCGAGCCGGGTGTCGACGGGGTCCGGGTCGGGTGCGACGACCTCAGCAATACCTTGTCTCATATCAGGGATGCTATCCCAGAAATGACACATGAGAGCCAGGCGGGCCGCTGACGGGATGACCTGCCAGGGAGTCAGATGCCAAGTCCGTCCTCACGCCGCTCCAGCCCTACGGCGAGCTCCGCGGCGGCCGACTTGATGGCCTCCAGCCCGGGCCTGCCCCAGGGCCGAGGCTCGACGTCGGCGACACACACCGTGCCCAGCACCATCCCCGCGCTGTCGACGAGCGGTGCGCCCAGGTAGGAGCGGATGCCGAACTCGTCGACGATCGGGTTGCCCGCGAACCGCGGATAGTCGCGGACGTCCTCCAGCACCAGCGCCTTGCGCCGGACCACCACATACGGGCAGAACCCGTGGTCGCGCTCCAGGTGGCGGCCCAGTTCCGGTGTGCTGTCGTCCGTGTTCACTCGGGGTTTGACGTCCGGGACGCGCAGGCCCGCGAAGAACTGCCGGTGCTCGCCGATGAAGTTGACCATGGCGTACGGCGCCCCGGTGTGCTGGGCGAGCCGGGCCGCGAAGGCGTCGAGGGCGGGCTCCGGATGTTCTCCCAGACCCAGCCGGGCCAGCCGCTGCGTGCGGAAGGGGGCCTCCTTGTCCTCGGGGGTGAGCAGCAGTCGACCGGCCGGGCGAGGCAGGTCGTAGCTCATGGGTGGGCTCCGTCGCTGTGGACGTAGGACATATGAGGCTCCGTGGCGGGGTGTGCGGGGGTCACATGTGGGCGCCGTGGCTGGGCGCGGTGGCCGGGGTGTGGGCGAGGAGGTGCCGTACGAGGGTGAGCAGGGTCTGGACTCCCGAACTGGAGATCCGGGCGTCGCATCGGACGACGGGGATCTCGGGGTCGAGGTCGATGGCGGCGCGGACCTCCTCGGGGTCGTAGCGGTACGAGCCGTCGAACTCGTTGATCGCCACGATGAAGCCGAGGCCGCGCTGTTCGAAGAAGTCGACGGCCGCGAAGCAGTCCTCCAGACGTCGGGTGTCGGCGAGGATGACCGCGCCGAGCGCGCCCTCGGACAGTTCGTCCCACATGAACCAGAACCGCTCCTGTCCGGGCGTGCCGAACAGGTACAGGACATGTTCCTGGTCGAGGGTGATGCGGCCGAAGTCCATGGCCACCGTCGTCTCGACCTTGTTCTCGATCCCGTCGAGGTTGTCGGTCGCGGCGCTGACCGTGGTGAGCAGTTCCTCCGTGCTCAGGGGAGCGATCTCGCTGACCGCGCCCACGAAGGTCGTCTTGCCTGCTCCGAATCCTCCCGCCACCAGGATCTTGAGTGCGGTGGGGAAGGGGTCAGAGCTGTCGTCGTAGTCCATCGAGCACTGCCTCCAGAAGGGCCCGGTCTGTCGGGTTGTGGGTGAACTCGGGTGGCTTGGTGGTCAGCGCCCCGCAGTCGACGAGGTCCGACAGCAGCACCTTGGTGACCACCGCCGGCAGCTTCAGGTGGGCGGCGACCTCGGCGACCGAGACGGGCGCACGGCACATGTCGAGCACCTCCGTGTGCTCGGGGCCGAGGTAGCCGACGGGGGTGGCTCCGGTGGCCATCACGTGCGACAGGAGGTCGAGCGCGATGGTCGGCCGGGTGCGGCCGTTGCTGACCGTGAAGGGGCGCACCAGCCGTCCGGCCGCTTCGTCGAGCCAGGGCCCGTCGCCGGCCGCCGCCCTCAAGGCCTCATCGCCGTGGGTTCGACGGTGTGCTGCCGGGGTGCGGTGACCAGGTAGGGGCGGACGCTCTTGACCAGCATCGCCATCTCGTAGCCGAGCACCGCCGCGTCGGCCTCGCGGCCGGCCAGGACGGCGAGACAGGTGCCGGACCCGGCGGTGGTGACGAACAGCAGGGTCGAATCGAGTTCGACGACGACCTGGCGGACGTCGCCGCCGTCGCCGAAGCGGACACCGGCGCTGCGGCCGAGGGAGTAGAGGCCGGAGGCCAGGGCGGCCATGTGGTCGGCGCTGTCGGGGTCGAGGCCGTGGACCGATTTCACGAGCCCGTCGCTGGAGAGGAGGACCGCGCTGCTGGTGTGCGGTACGCGCTGCACGAGGCCGCTCATCAGCCAGTCGAGATCGGATACATGGCCGGTCGGCGCTTCGCTCGCCATGGTGGATCGACTCCTTGAGGTACGAAGGTCTACGGGAGCGCTGGGGATGGGGGTGGGGGTGTACGCGGGGGTGGTCATCCGGCCGATGTGCTCCCGTCGTGCCGGGTGGGGTGGTCGAGATCGAGACCGGGCACGCCGCCTCGAACACCGCGCGCCTCGGTGACGCGGCCCCGGTCCGTGGGCCGCGCGTCCATGCGCGATGTGTCCATGCGCGATGTGTCCATGCGCGATGTGTCCATGGACGAAACATCCATGGAGGGCGGGGTGGCCATGTCTGTGCCGTCCATGTGGCGCGAATCCAGGGGCGCCGCCTCCGACGGCGGCACTGCCGTGTGTACGGGGTCCATGTGGGCCGACGCCATGTGCGTGGACCCCAGGTGGATGGCCGCCGTGGGAGTCGTCGGCTCGCCGAGCGCGGTCGTCTCCATCTGCTGCTGGGCCTCGGCGAGGCCGACTCCGCGTTGGAAGGCCGCCATCAGGCCCGGGTCGTGGCCGGCCAGGTACTCGGTGTCCTGGCGCGGCGCCGGGCCGTCGCGCAGCTGGGGCGCGATGTGCTCCTGGGCCCGGCGCCGGGGCAGCCGGGGCTTGCCCATGGTGCCGCGCACGGCGCCGACGCGCGGAACGGGCGGCGTGGCCGTGTTCTCCGCGACGAGCCGCCGGTCGTCGGGCCTGATGCCGGGCACGGCCTCCGCCGGGGTGGACCGCTCCTCGTGGGCACCGCGCACGGGCAGCGGCGGCGGTCCGCTGCCGTTCGACTTCACCGGCGTGGTCCGCGCGGTCACTTGCTGACGGGAAGGCTCGGTCTGCTGCGGACGTGGCACGGCATACGGCTGGGAGGCCGGCCCGGACGATCCGGATGGCCCAGCGGGCGACCCATACGGCCCGGACGGCAAGGCGGACGCGGCGGACGAGGGTGCGGAGGGTGCGGGCGGCGGGACCCGGTGCACACCCTCGGGCCGACGCTGCCCGAGCTGCTGTGCCGCCCCGGCCGGGCCTCCCGTACCCGCCGAACCTGCCACGCCCCCCGGACCTGCCGCACTCGCCGATCCCGCCGCACCCGCCGCCCCGTCCGGCGGCTGCGGTACGGCTCCGGGGGTGCCCGGCACCGTACCCAGCAGCGCCTGGGGCACCACGAGTACGGCCTGCACTCCGCCGTAGATGTTGGTCTGGAGCCGGACGTGGATGCCGTGCCGCTTGGCTAGCTGCGAGACGACGAACAGTCCGATGCGGCCGTCCGCCAGCAGGCTGGCGACGTTGACCTGGTCGGGATCGGCGAGCAGGGCGTTCATCCGGCTCTGCTCGCCGACGGGCATGCCGAGTCCGCGGTCCTCGACCTCGACGGCGAGCCCGGAGGTGACGAGGTTGGCGCGCAGCAGCACCTGGGTGTGCGGGGCGGAGAACACCGTGGCGTTCTCGACGAGTTCGGCCAGCAGGTGGATCACGTCGGCGACGGCATGGCCGCGCAGCTGTCCGTCGATCGGCGGGACGAGCTTGACCCGTGAATACTGCTCGACCTCGGCGATGGCCGAGCGCAGGACCTCGGTCATGGAGACGGGATTGCTC
This sequence comes from Streptomyces sp. NPDC050619, assembly GCF_040654815.1. Lineage (NCBI taxonomy): Bacteria > Bacillati > Actinomycetota > Actinomycetes > Kitasatosporales > Streptomycetaceae > Streptomyces > Streptomyces sp. NPDC050619. The sequence continues at coordinate 18,247 of NZ_JBFAIR010000031.1, forward strand.
CACTGACGGCGGGAGACAGCGCCGCCGAGCACGGCGAGGTTCTCGGCGTGGCGGCGGATGCGGGTGGCGAGGTGGTCGACGTGGAAGAGGCCCTTGAGGAGGTCAGGGTCCTCGATCTCGTTCTCCAGCTCGTCGAGGATCGAGATCTCGCGGTGCACCAGCGACTGAAGTCGCCGGGCGAGGTTGAGGAAGACCTCCAGTTTCTGTTCGCTGCCCGCCTGGCTGGAGAGCTGGGCGGCCTGGACGACGGCGGTGACGGCGACGTCGTGAGCGCGGGCCAGGTCGGCGGCGAGCAGTTCGAAGTCGTCGGCCTCGTCGGCGGGGCCGCCGCGCGGCTTGCGCTGGGGCGGGCTCTCGCCGCGGCGCAGCGCCTCGACCAGGGCCCGCAGGTCGGCCTCGCCGCGCGCGCCGGCGCGCCGCAGGGCGCCGATGCGGTCGCTCACCGACCGGGCGGCGCGGTCGGCGGCCACGGCGGCGATCAGGATGGCCGCGCAGGTCACCGAGACCGCGCCGGTGAGTACACCCCAAAGAGTGAGGCTGGGCCGGACCCCGGTGGAGCGGACGATGAACAGCACTGCGGCACAGGCGCTGAGGGCGACGGCGACGGGCGGCAGCATGGCAAGACGCAGCAGCTGCGGCCGTATGTGGGTCTCGGGCAGCGCGGGAACGGCGCGGGCGGCCGGCCGACCGTGCCGCCCGCCCTCACGGCGGTCTGCGCGGGCGGCCGGTGCGCGGAGGTGAGACATCGGTGTCCTCGTCGTACGGGTCCGTCGGTCGGGGCCTTGGATCGCGCGTCTGCGCGTCTTGGGCATGCGCCATCACGATGTCGGCCGACGGAGCCGAAGAAATCGCCCCTGCGTCGCCCGACGGACACTCACAGTAGTCGGCAACGCAACATGTGCGGTGGGCAGTTGACAAAGTTGCACGGGCAGCGTCCCGCTCTGGTATGAGGCCTCGTACGACAGACCGACAAACTTCTCGGGGGTGCGTCACCGAAAAATAAAAGGACGATCGGACCTGGTCAGAAGCGGTCACGAAAAGACGGCGAGGGCCAGGGGGTCTCTCGCTCCCCGGCCCTCGCCGTCCACTGTTTTCTTCGCCCGCGACGAGCCCGCCGGCCCGCTTCCCAGGGTCGAGGCGGCCTCGACCGGACCCCTCGGAATGTCACTGGCCGTAACTCGGCCCCTCAGCAGTCGACCTCGGCGCCGATGAGCACGAAGGCCATGGTCACCGGCCGGTCACTGCGATTGCGCCAGCCGTGGCGGGTGCCGTTCTGGATCACGATGTCCCCTGTCGCGAGCGGAGTGCACCGACCGTCGTCGAGTTCGAGGACGACCTCCCCCTGCAGCACGATGCCGTAGTCGACGGTCGGCGTGGTGTGCATGCCGTCGGGCTCCATGAGCTCCGCGAGGCCGGGCGAATCGGCCCGCTGTTCGCGGTCGTAGGCGACGGGATCGAACGCCGGGTCGGCCATCGCGCTGTCGGGAGGCAGGGTGAGAACGATGAAACGCGTGCCGCCGGGCGCCGGGAGCAGGCTGGAGAGCTTCGGCGTGGGATCCTCCCCGGTCCGGCTCACGGGCCTGCCGGGTTCGGTGGCCCACGGAACGGTGGACACCCAGCCGGGCAGACTGGTGAATTCACGAGTTCGGGGGACGGGGCCGTCGCTGACGACCACCGACTTCCCCCTCTCGTCATGGCCGGTGACGACCCTGCGCATGTCTGTCTCCTCGCGCTGAAGTGTGTCCCTCGAGGGCGGTCCGCCAGGCGTCCAGTACGTCCTCCACGGTGGGTGCGAACGCGCGGAGCAGGGCCGACGCCGTGGTGCGCACGATCAGCCTGTGCCGTTCGTCGGTGAGGTACTCCACGGGGGACTTGCCGTCCACACGCGCGAGCAGCAGCGAGGCGACCCGCGCCTCCAGGCCCGCACGCGGCTCCCAGTCGGCGTGCCGGAAGTACTCCGCGGCCAGCACCTGGGCGGACTCCAGGAGTTCGGCGCGGCGCCCGGGCACCACCAGGCTCTTGAGGATCAGATGGTTGAGGCAGAAGGCCAGGTCGAAGGCCGGGTCGCCGTACCAGGCGCACTCGGCGTCCAGGAGCACCGGGTGGGACGGTCCGACGAGGATGTTCTTGGGGCTGACATCGCCGTGCACCAGGGCCAGGTGGGTGCCGGCCGTGCGGTCGGCGAGAGCCACGAGGACGTCGCGCAGACCGGGGTGTGCGGCCGCGGTGGCCAGCAGGTACGGCTCGATGCGCAGGGCGTGGAAGTTCTCGTCGGTGGCGAACTCCTCGGCCAGGGCCGGGTCGCCCGCACTCGCCGCGTGCAGCGCGCCGAGCACCTCTCCCACGGATGCGGCGGTCGTCGTATCCACCTCGCCGCGCAGCAGTTGCGTCTTCCACACGGCGTAGCGCTCGGGCGGCAGGTACGCCATGGCGAAGAGGCCGGCCTCGGGGTCGTGGGCCAGCAGCGCGGGCACGCTGTCCGGCCGGTGCCGCGTCGCGAACCGCATCCACGCCCACTCGTAGGCATTGCGCGACACCGGCGCCTGCCAGTCGACCGCGACCCGCAGCTTGGCCAGCGCCCGCTTGACGCACAGGGAGCGTCCCGGCAGATCCACCCGCCACAGATCGGACGAGACACCACCGGCCAACGGCGTCCACCTCGCCGCCTCGCCGGGCGCGACCAGCTCATGGGCCAGCAGGAAGTCCGTCAGCGCGGGCTCGGGTACGGGGCCGGCCTGCTCTGGACCGGGTACGGGATCGGCCGAAACCAGTCCAGGTACGGGGCCAGCCGACTCCGGCCCAGGTACGGGAACGGCCGACTCCAGCCCAGGTACGGGAACGGCCGACTCCAGCCCAGGTACGGGAGCGGCCAGCTCCGACCCACCTACAGAACCGGCCGACTCGGTCTCCAGGGCGTCCGGCTCGGGCGTACCAGGCGCCGGGCTCGGACTCATCGCCGTACTCCCGACCCGGCCGGGACCCCGTGCGGGCTGTTGCATGCGTGGGCCGGCGCCTCGTCGCCCAGCACCCGGACGACCTCCTCGGCGGCACGGCGGCGCAGCTCCGTGACCGACGCGTCGGAGGAGAAGGCGACGTGGGGGGTGAGGAGCGCACCCGGGTGAGCCGACAGCGCGGCGGGGACCTGCGGCTCGGTCTCCAGTACGTCGAGGGCGGCTCCGTCCAGCCGTCCGCCGTGCAGCGCCTCGATCACGGCGTCGGTGTCCACCAGGCCGCCCCGGCTGACGTTGACCAGCAGCCCGCCCGGCGGCATCAGTGCGAGTTGCGCGGCGCCGATGAGGTGGTGGGTGTCCTTGGTCAGGGGCACGTGCAGGATCACCACGTCGCTACGGCGCAGCAGCTCCTCCAGTCCCACCGGCTCGATCCCCGGAGCGTCCTGGGGCGGGAACGGGTCGTGCACCAGGATCCGGCAACCGAAGGCGCCCAGCTTGCGCGCGGTGGCCCGCCCGATCCGCCCGTATCCGACGACGCCGCAGGTCAGCGTCGACAGTCGGCGCAGCCGGGCCCCGGCGGGATCCCAGCTGCCCGAGCGGACCTCCCGGTCGTACCGGGCCAGCCCTCGCGTCCAGGCCAGCACCATGCCCACGGCGTGGTCCGAGACCTCCTCGACGCAGTAGTCCGGCACGTTGGTGACCCAGACGCCGCGCTCGGTGGCGGCCTCCACGGCGATGTTGTCGAGGCCGACCCCGAGCCTGGCCACGATCCGCAGGTCCGGCGAGGTCGTGATCGCGGCGGCGGAGACGGGCGCCCAGCACGTGAGAATTCCGGCGGGCCGGTGTTCGGCGACCAGTTTCTCGACGGACTCGGCGGTCGTGGGATCGGCCGGGCCGGTCACCAGAGTCAGCCCCGCTTCCTCGATGACCGATCGCTCGACGCTGTCGTCGGGCCAGGCGTAGTCGGTGAGCAGCACAGTGCCCGGGCGGCTCGGTGGTGTCATGGCAGTTCGTCCTCGCAGAATCGTGTGGCTCGCAGCGGACGGGCGGGGCATCTCGCCGGGTCTCGTCCGGTCATTCCGCCGTGGGTGGGGTGGACGGTACGCCTCTGGCACCGCACACAGGATGCCGGGGCGCATCGAAGTCAAGCGTCACAGCCACGTTGTGCTAACGATAGCATTCAGCGCTTCCAGCACGTCAAGAGGCGGGAGCCAGCCTTTCCTTCCGAGGAGAAATCCGCTCCCCGCATCTTGACGCACCGGGAACTTCGCCTCATGGTTTTGCCAGCCCCGGATCGTGCCGTCGATGGATGACCGCACAAGGTCCGGTTGCCGAAGACGCCGCAGCCACGGACGTCCGACGGGCGATATACGGCTGGAATTCCCGCGCGCCAAATCGGCCGCCGCAGCCGCAGCCCTCCCTGCCACACGGCGGCCCCACCGCGATCGCCGCCCCGTCCGTGTTCAGCTCACCGCTCCTCGCCATCCCCCCGCAACATGCAACGCACGTACGGCGAGATATCCGCCGCGGCCTGCCGCGGCCCTTTTCCCCTGGGAGCCGCCATGAATCACGCAGCGCAATTCGACATGAGCACCGCGCCCGCACAGGACGCGAAGGAAAGCAGCCCGGCCCCGCTCACCCCCGTCATGGTCGGGGTAGGCTTCCTGGTGCTGACCCTGTCCTACATGGTCAACGCGATGGACCGGCAGGTCTTCCCGCCCCTGCTGCCGAACATCCGCCAGGAGTACGGGTTCTCGCTGGAGCAGGGCGGGCTGCTGGCGACGAACTTCACCCTCGGCATGGCCCTGGCCGGACTGCCGGCGGGCTACCTCCTGGACCGTTTCCGGCGCAAGAACGTCCTGCTGGTCAGCATCGTGATCTACTCCCTGGGCACGATGCTCACCCCGCTGGCGTCCGGCTTCGCCGACATGACCGCCTACAGGGTGCTCTCAGGGTTCGGAGAGGGCATGCAGTCCGCCGCCATCTTCGCGGCGATCGGCGCGTACTTCGCCCACCGACGGAGCCTCGCCTTCGGCATCATCGGCGTGGGCTACTCCCTCGGCGTGTTCGTCAGTCCGCCGATCGGCGTCCGGCTGATGAACGCGCACGGCACCTGGCACACGCCCTTCTACCTGTTCGGCACAGCCGGACTGCTGATCGCGGCCATCGCCGTGTTCGCCGTGAAAACCGGTCTGACCGAGCGCTCCGTCGACAAGGCCGTCTCGACCGGGACGTACGACCACATGCCCGCCTCCGCCTACAACCGCAACACCCTCGCGCTGGCCGTCCGCTCGGTCGTCAGCGGGGTGGCCATCTACGGGTTCATCGGCCTCTACCCGACGTTCCTCATCACCAGCCTGCACTTCGAGCCCGCGCAGGCCGCACTGGCCATGAGCTTCCTCGGCTTCGGCGGCATGCTGGCCCTTCTCGGCGGCTGGCTCGGCGACCGCGTCGACCAGCGCACCATGCTGATCGTGAGCCTGCTGGGCTGCTGCGTCATCAGCGCGTGCATCTACCAGTTGCAGGGCGGAGTCGGCTGGCAGTGCCTGCTCGCCTTCTTCATGGGCGTCTTCGGCCTGGGCTTCCTCTATCCCAACACCAACAGCGCGATGCAGCGGGCCGTCCGCCCCGAACAGATCGGACGGGCCTCCGGCCTGTTCGTCACCAGCTACTACGGGACGGCGGCGTTCTCGGGCCTGATCTTCGCCGCCCTGGTGGACAGTTTCGGCTGGCGCCAGGCCGGGCTGCTCCAGGTCACGCTCCTCCCGCTGGCCGGGGTCGCCGCACTGGCCTTCGTCCGCACCTCGCAGTTCAACGACGCGGTCCGGTAGAGCCGGACCGGTCAGCCGGACCGGTCAGCCGGACCGGTCAGCCGGACCGGTCAGCAAAACGTCGGCCGTGCCGAACCGTCAGTGGACCGGTTCGGCACGGACGACGGGCGTCTCACCGGCACGGCCGACGGGCGTGTCAATTGCCTTCGGCCACCACGGGATTCCGCAGTACGCCGATGCCCTCGATCTCGATCTCGACCTCGTCCCCGGGACGGATCGGTCCGACGCCGGACGGGGTCCCCGTCATGATCGCGTCGCCGGGCAGCAGCGTGAGATAGCGGCTGAGGTAACTGATGATCTCGGGCACGGTCAGCAGTAGGTCAGCGGTGCTCGCCGACTGTTTCACGGTCCCGTTCACCCGTGTCGTCAGCGACAGCCGCGACGGGTCGAGGTCCGTGGCGATGACCGGCCCCAGGGGCGCGAACGTGTCCTGCCCCTTGCCGATCAGGAGCGTCCCGAAGGCGCTTTCCCTCCGCTGGATGACGCGGTCGCTGACGTCGTTCCCGCAGGTATAGCCGAGGATGTATTCGTGAGCCTCGGAAGCCTTCACACCGCGGGCTTCCTTGCCTATGACGACGACCAACTCGCCTTCGAAATGGACCAGTTCGCCATCGGCCGGATACACGATGCTCTCCCCCGGCCCTATGACAGCCGTGCTCGGCTTCATGAAGAGCACGGGAACCTCCGGAACCTCACGGTCGGTCTCGTCGATGTGTGAGACGTAGTTGTAGGCGAACCCGAAGACTCGGGGCCGGTCCAGCGGAGACAGAATGGTCACGTCGCCGGCCTTGTCGACCTCGCCCGTGGGGCGCATTCCCGAGAAGGGATCACCCTCGCATCGGGCGATTTCGGCGCCTGAGGCCTCGAGTTCTCCGTAGCAATGCACGCCATCGACGGAATACCTGACGATCCGCACGGACACCTCCGCAATTTCGGCAGCCGCGGGCGACTGCACAGCCCTATCAGCAGTGCTAACGTTAGCATGCAGGTGGAAGGCCACCGCCGTTCCCCGGCGACACTCAGACCCCCGATGCTATCGTTGGCACACCGACAGTGAGAGCAGCAGTCGACCACTCGGGGCCCTTCCACGTGATCACCACCAGGGACATCGCCGAACGCCTCGGGATCTCCGTCTCGACGGTCGGCCGGGCACTCGCCGACGATCCCCGGATCAGCGAGCAGACCAAGTTCCGGGTCCGCCAGGCCGCTTCTGACATGGGATACGTCGGCAATCGCGCGGCGCGGATGATGCGGGGGGTCGAGCAACGTCGTCGGGCTGGTCATCCCGGACATCCGCAACAGCTTCTACTCGACCATCGCGCACGAGTTGTCCAAGAACATGGAGGCGCAGGGCTTCCAGCTCATACTCTCGGAGACCGACGACGACCGGATGGTGGAGCTGCGCCACCTGCGCGAGCTGTCCGCGAACCGCGTGGCGGGCGTCATCATCGTGCCCACGGCGCGCCCGCACAGCGAATCCGTGAAGCTTCTGCGCGGGGTGCCGCACCTGCAACTGCTGCGCCGGCACCCGTCGCTCGGATCCCAGTGGTTCGGCGTGGACGACCAGGAGGCGGTGCGCGAGGGCACGGCCCACCTGGTGGCGCTGGGCCACACCCGCATCGCGTACCTGGGCGGCCCCGTCGAACTGCCCACGGGCGCCGACCGCCTGGCGGGTTTCCGCAACGCCCTGCGTGAGGGCGGACTGTCCGAGGGCGAGGACGCCGCACGGGCGGAGCTGGGGCCGCCGTCGTCCGTGGAGTACGGCCGTGAGGCGGCGCGCCGGCTGCTGGAGGGGCCGCGGGCACCCACCGCGCTCGTGCTCGGATCGATCCAACTCACGCTGGGCGTCCTGGAGGAGCTGTCCCGGCAGGGCGTGAAAGTGCCCGAGGAGCTGTCGGTGGTCGGGTTCGGAGACGAGCCGGGGTTCTCGTGGTGGGGGCCGGGACTCACGACGGTCGGCCTGCCGATCCAGGAGATGGCCACGGGCTGCGCCCTGTGGCTGCTGCGCCGCCTCAAGACGAAGCCGAGCAACGACGGCGCGTACACCTCGATGTCGCCGGGCTCCCTGGTCGTGCGGGGCAGCACGGCGCTACCCCAGGCCGACTGACCTCCTCCAGGACACGGGAGGTCGCCTCCTTGTTTTGCTAACGATAGCACTGACGCCCTTCATGCCCAGAAGCAAGGGCCTGTTCGCGCTTCTGGCGAATCGATAGTCACCTGCCTCTTGACACCTGGCAACACCCCTCTTAACCATTGCGCTATCGATAGCATTCACAGCGCAAGGGCAGCCGTCATCGAGGTCGCCGACGCCGCCCCTGACACCACCGTGATCGTTCGATCCCGAAATTCCGAAAGGTTGCACCGCCATGACAGACGCGCGGATCGCCAAGCTGTACGGCCGCAAGGTGTGGGACTCACGCGGCCGGCCGACCGTCGAGGTCGAGGTCCGACTCACGGACGGTGCGGTCGGGCGGGCCATCGCGCCGGCCGGGGCCTCGACCGGCCGAGGGGAGGCACTCGACCTGCGGGACGGCGGAAGTCGCTTCGGCGGGCTCGACGTCCAGCGCGCGGTGCGCTCGGTGAACGACGAGATCGCGCCCGCCCTCAAGGACCACGACGCGTCCGATCAGGCGGCCGTCGACCGGCTGCTGGTGGATCTCGACGGGACCACGGACCGCGGCCGCCTCGGGGGCAACGCGATCGTGGCCACGTCCATGGCCGTGCTGCACGCCGCCGCGGCGTCCGCGGACCAGCCGCTGTGGCTTCATCTGGCGGGCGCACACCCGGTCAGGATCCCGTTGCCGGAGATCCAGATCTTCGGCGGCGGCGCACACGCGGACCGGCGCGTCGACGTGCAGGACTTCATGGTGGTGTGTCCCGCGGCGCGGAGCTTCTCCGAGGCCCTCGACTGGACCGCGGAGATCTACCGGGCCGCCGGAGGCCTGATGCGGAAGGCGGGCAAGACCGGCGGCGTGGCCGACGAAGGCGGCTTCTGGCCGGCGTTCGACTCCAATGAGGAGGCGCTGGAGACGCTGACCCTGGCCATCGAGGCCGCGGGCTTCCGTCCGTCGGCGCAGGTCGGCATCTCCCTGGACATCGCGGCCTCGCAGTTCGGCAGCGCCGACAAGTACCGGCTGGCCCTGGACAACCGTGCCCTGGACACCGGCGCGTTGATCGACATGCTCGGGCGCTGGATCGACGACTACCCGATCCTGGCGATCGAGGATCCGCTCGGCGAGGACGACCACGCCGGCATGGTGGAGTTCACCCGGCGCTACGGCGACCGCTGCCAGGTCATCGGCGACGACTACCTGGTGACCAACGCCGGACGCGTGGCCGTGGCGGCGGCGGACGGTGCGGCGAACGCCGTGCTCATCAAGCCGAACCAGGCCGGCACGATCACTGAGGCGCTCACCGCCCTGCGCGCCGGAAGGGCGGCCGGCTTCGGCACGATCGTCTCGGCGCGCTCCGGCGAGTCCGAGGACGTGACGGTCGCCCATCTGAGCGTCGGCTGGGACGCCGGCCAGCTGAAGGTGGGGTCGTTCACCCGCTCCGAGCGCATGGCGAAGTGGAACGAGGTGCTCCGTATCGAGGAGGCTCTGGGTACCGCCGCCGAGTTCAGCGGCTGGTCCGCCTTCCCCTTCGCGGCTCCCGCATCCGCCACGACCAGCTCGTAAGCCGCCTTTCCGGACAATCCACTCCCCAGGACAATCCACCCTCCCGGTCCGGAGACGAGCATGCTGCCACCCGTCGATCTGCGCCCGCCCTTCAACATCACCCGCTCCAGCCATGTACGGCTGACCGTCGCCGATCTGGCCGAGAGCCGGAACTTCTACGTGAACGTGCTCGGCCTGGTCGTCACCGAGGAGGACGACGGCACCTGCTACCTGCGCGGTCTGTCCGAGGCCTGCCACCACAGTCTGGTCCTCGAACAGGACGAGTCCGGGGGCGGATCGTGCAAGCGGATCGGCTTCCGGGTCTTCTTCGACGAGGACCTCGACATCGCCTACGACTTCTTCCGCGCGCGCGAGCTCCCCGCGGCCTGGGTCGACGTCCCGCACCAGGGCCGCACCCTGCACGTCAGCGACCCCATCGGCACACCTCTCGAACTCTGCGCGACGATGGAGACCCGGCCGAGGCTGCACATCGACTTCGAGCTCCACAAGGGTGCGCACGCGCAGCGCCTCGACCACTTCCAGACGTTCGCCCCCGACACGTACGCCCTGTGCGCTTTCTACGGCGAACTCGGCTTCCGTAATTCCGAGTACATCGCCCACGGGGACAAACTGCTGAGCGCGTTCATGTACCGCAAGGGCACGTGCCTGGACCTGGCGATCGTCGAGAACGCCGGACCGGCCCTGCACCACTTCGCCTATACCGTCTCCGAAAGCCGCGACATCTTCACGGCCTGCGACTTCGCGGGCAACCTGGGCTACGGCGACTCGGTGGAGCGGGGCCCGGGACGCCACGGTCCGGGCGGGATGCTCTTCGCCTACCTCCGCGACCCGGACGGCCACCGGGTGGAGGTCTTCAACAGCCACTACCAGACGATCGACACCGAGATCGAGCCCGTGCGCTGGGACGCGGCATCGCTGAGCACGAACGCCCGCTGGGGATTTCCGGCGCTGGAGAAGTGGTATTTCGAGGCGTCCTCCTTTGTGGGGGTGCCGCGGATCCCGCCGGCGGAAAAGCCGAATCCGATGACGCTCGAACGGTTCCTGCTGGAACAGTCCGCTCACTGACCTTCCCGTTCCCCGAGGAAACGCCATGGCACGAGTCCCGTATTTGCGCCGCGAGGACGCGGCCGAGCAGCACAAGCCCCTGTACGACCGGTTGGAGGCCGAGCGGAAGGTACCCACCGCGAACATCTTCCTCGCCCTCGCGGGCGCGCCCGCCCAGCTCGACGCCTTCCTGACCTACGCCAACGCGCTGCGGGCCGCCGAACTCAGCCCCAGGCTCCGGGAACTGGCGATCCTGACCGTGGGGCATGCGACCCGGTCCGCGTACGAGGTGGCCCATCACCAGTCCCACGGTCTCAAGGCGGGGCTCACCGAGGAACAGCTCGCGGCGGTCGCCGACTTCGAATCGGCCGACGTCTTCGACGAGACGGAGAAGGCCGTCATGCGTCTCGCCCGGGAATCCACGCTCCAGGTCGATGTCTCCGCGGAGACATGGCGCGCCGTCGCCGACCGTCTTCCGGACCGGCAACTGGTCGAACTCGCCCTGTCCATCGCCTGGTACAACTCCGGCGTCCGCATCATGGGGATGCTCGATGTCGACCTCGAAAGCGGTTACGAGAACCCTTTCACCCACCCGTAGGCAATTCCGTAGGCAGTTCTGTAAGTAATTCCAAGGAGTATTTCAATGGCGAAAATGCTCGCAGCGCGACTGCACGCGCTCGGTGAACCCATGTCGGTGGACACGATCGACGTGCCCGTCCCGCGACCGACCGATGTGTTGGTGCGGGTCAAAGCCTGCGGAATCGTGCCCAACATGGCCAATGTGATCAACAACTGGCCCACCTGGTTTCCGCATCAGCCGCTGCCCGCGCTCCCCGCCGTCTTCGGTCTCGATGCCGCCGGTGTGGTCGAGGCAGTCGGGGAGGCGGTCCTCAACACCAAACCCGGCGACCGCGTGTACGTGAATCCGCTGCGATCCTGCGGCAGTTGCCAGGCGTGCCGCGCCGGACAGCGCAGCCTGTGCCGCTACTTCACCCTGAACGGCTACTTCAGCACCTCCCGCGACGGTCAGCGGATCTTCGACCTCTACCCCTACGGGGGCTTCGCGCAGTACATGACGGCGCCCCAGTACTCGCTCGTGAACATCCCCGACAACATGACGTTCGAACAGGCCGGCAAGCTCGGCTACATCGGCACGTCCTACGGAGCCCTCAAGCACGCCGCCGCCGGCCCCGGCCAGGTGGCGCTCGTCGACGGCGTCACCGGAACCCTCGGGGTCGCGGCGACCCTGCTCGCGCTCGCCTCCGGTGTCTCCCGGGTCCTCGGGACCGGCCGCAACGAGACGCTCCTCAAGCGCGTCAAGGACCTGGATCCGGACCGCGTCGAGGTCTTCCGACTGGGCGACGGTTCCACCGGCGAGTGGGCGAAGTCCCTGACCGGCGGCGAAGGCGCGGACTTCGTCATCAGCGCGCTGGGCGCCAGGGCCCCGGTGGAGACGATGCTGGACTCCATGCAGGGGGTGCGCAGGGGCGGCAAGGTCGTCAACGTGGGCGGCGTGGCCGACCGGCTGCCGGTGGACGTGAAGTGGCTGATGGACGAGCAGGTCCAGCTGATCGGCTCCAACTGGTTCACCACCGCGCAGGGACAGGAACTCGCCGACATGGTGCGCACGGGCGCCCTGGACCTGTCCTATCTGGAGTGCAAGCCCTTCCCGCTCGCCAAGGTCAACGAGGCGATCTCGGGACTGGAGAACCGCGACGGCGGATTCAGCAACTACGTCGTGATCCCCTGACGGACACGGCAACGGGCGAAACCCCAGGACGGAGGAGCCGGTGGAACTGCGCTGGCTGGAATCGTTCGTCACCGTCGCGGAGGAACTGCACTTCGCGCGGGCGGCGGACCGACTGCATCTGGCTCCTTCGGCACTCAGCGCCCAGGTCAGGTCGCTGGAGTCGCACTTGGGGGTCCGCCTGATCGACCGCGGACGACGCACCCGCCCGGCGCTGACCAGCGCCGGGCGGCTGTTTCTCGAAGAGGCGCGGCTGACCCTCGCCCAGGCCGCCCGGGCCGAGGCCGTGGGCCGGCGGGCGGGCCGGGGGGAGCTGGGACACGCCGAGATCGCCTACGTGGCCTCGGCCGCCTTCTCCGGGGTACTCACCGACATCCTCACTCGGTGCACCGCCCTCGGCACCCAACTCACCGTACAAGTACGCGAATTGGAGACCCCAGCTCAGCTGGAGGCTCTTTCCTGCGGGGACATCGACGTCGGCTTCCTGCGCTGGCGGCCACGGTACCCGCCCGGGGTCACGGCCACGTGTCTGCTCACCGAGGACGTCGTACTGGCGCTGCCTGCCGGGGCGCCCCTGGCCGCGTACGAGGCCGTACCGGCGGCGGAGCTGCGGCACGAGCGGTTCGTCGCGCCGCACTTCGACGAGGAGTACGGCTGCCGCGACCAGATCCTGGAAGTCGCCGAGCAAGGGGGCTTCAGTCCCCAGTGCGCTCCCCCGGTGCGGGACTTCGTCGCCGCGCTCACCCTGGTGGGCGGCGGGCTGGCGGTGGCCCTGGTGCCGGATTCGCTGCGCCGGGTACGGATACCGGGCGTCGTCTACCGTCCGCTGGCGGACGTACGGCCGACCACCCGGCTGGTCGGCGCCTATCGCAAGGGCGAGACGTCGCCCGCGGTACGCGGTGTGATCTGCCGGCTGCGGGAGGCAGCGGATCACACGGTCTCGGATCAGACGGTCTCGGATCACACGGTGTCGGATCACCCGGCCGAGGATCAACCGGCCGAGGGTGTCAGCTGAAGGCGCGGTGGCCGGTCAGCGCCTGGCCGATCACCAGGGCGTGCACCTCGTCGGTGCCCTCGTAGGTGCGTACGGACTCCAGGTTCGCCATGTGCCGCATCACCGGGAAGTCGCTGGTGACGCCATCCCCGCCGAGGATGGTGCGCACGGTCCTGGCGATGTCCAGCGCCTCGCGCACGTTGTTGAGCTTGCCCACGCTGATCTGCGCGGGGGCCAGCCGGCCGTCCTCCTTCAGCCGCCCGATGTGCAGCGCCAGCAGCAGCCCCTTCTGGTACTCCACCGCCATGTCCGCCAGCTTCTGCTGGGTCAGCTGGAACTCGGCGAGGGGCCGGCCGAAGACCCGCCGGGTCGTGGAGCGTTCGACGGCGGCGCTCAGGCACTCCCGGGCCGCTCCCATGACGCCCCAGATGATGCCGTAGCGGGCTTCGTTGAGGCAGCTGAAGGGACCGCGCAGGCCGACGACACCCGGGAGTACGGCGTCGGCGGGCAGCCGGCAGTCCTCGAGGAGCAGGTCGCACTGGACGGAGGCGCGCAGGGAGAGCTTGTTGGTGATGTCCCGGGCGACGAAACCGGGTGTGTCCGTCGGCACGAGGAAGCCACGGACCCCCTCGTCCGTCGCCGCCCACACCACCGCGACGTCGGCCACGCTGCCCAGCCCGATCCAGCGCTTGGCGCCGCTGAGCACCCAGTCGCCGCCGTCCCGGCGCGCGACGGTCTTCATCCCCGCCGGGTCGCTGCCGCCGTCGGGTTCGGTGAGGGCGAAGCACCCGATGGTCGCTCCGGCGGCCATGCCGGGCAGCCAGTGCTGCTTCTGCTCCTCGGAGCCCCACTTGGCGATCGCCGTCATCGCGAGCGAGCCCTGGACGGACACGAACGTACGCCAGGCGGTGTCGCCCGCCTCCAGCTCCATGCAGGCCAGGCCGTAGCTCACCGCTCCGGCACCGGCGCAACCGTAGCCTTGGAGATGCATTCCGAGGACGCCCAAATCGCCGATCCCACGCACCAGTTCGAGCCGGAAGTGCCGGTCCTCGAAGTCGGCTTCGGCGACGGGGGTGATGTGCCGGGCGGTGAACTCCCGCACCCGGTCGCGCCAGCGCAGTTCCTCGACGGTGAACAGATGCTCGGCTTCGAGGTCCAGGGCGGCGGTCGTGCTCGGGGCACGGTCGGTGGTGACGGACATGGGGTCTCTCCCTCTGGTGACGGTCATGCGGATGCGGAGGCGTCGTCGAGCGGGTCTCGGAAGACCTCCGCGGTGTGCTCGCCCAGGCCGGGCGGCGCCAGGCGGTACCGCGCGGGTGACGCGCTCAGCGCGATGGGGTGGGCGACCTGTCGGGACGCCGGTCCGTTCGCCGCGGCCGGGATGTCCACGATGCCGGGCAGCCCGAGCCGGTCGGCGAAGGCGAACGCCTCGTCGAGCCTGTTGACCGGCCCGGCCGGCACTCCCGCGGCGAGCAGAGCGGCGGACCAGTGGTCCGCGCCGGCGCCGAGCAGCCGTTCGCCCAGCACCTTCCGCAACTCGGCGCGGTGCGCCACCCGGTCGGGATTGCTGCGGAACCGCTCGTCGTCGGCGAGGCCCGCGCACCCGAGGACGCCGGCCAGCGCCGCGAACTGCCCGTCGTTGCCCACCGCGAGCGCCAGCGGGCGGTCCGCGGTGGGGAAGGTCTCGTACGGCGCGATGCTGGGGTGGGCGTTGCCCAGCCGTCCGGGGACGACTCCCGCGACGGCGTACCCCGACGCCTGGTTGACCATCGCCGACAGCAGCGAGCCCAGCAGGCTCACCTCGACGCGCTGCCCCTCGCCGGTCGCGTCCCGGTGCCGCAGGGCCGCCATGATGCCCAGCGCCGCGTGCAGACCGGTGATCACGTCGACGAGGGCCACCCCGGCCTTCACCGGTTCGCCGTCGGGCTCCCCGGTCACGCTCATCAGCCCGCCGACGGCCTGGACGAGCAGGTCGTAGCCGGGGATGGCGGCCCCGCCGTCAGCACCGAAGCCGCTGATGGAGCAGTAGACGAGACGCGGGTGACGGCCTTTGAGGTCCTCATGTCCCAGCCCGAGGCGTGCCATCGTGCCGGGCCGGAAGTTCTCCACCAGCACATCGGACTCGGCGATGAGGGCGCGCGCCCGTTCACGCCCGGAATCGCTCGCCAGGTCCAGGGCGACCGAGCGCTTGTTGCGGTTGACGCCGAGGAAGTAGGTGGACGTGCCGTTCTCGTCGGCGGGCGGACGCCACTGCCGGGTCTCGTCCCCGGCGCCGGGCCGCTCCACCTTCACCACGTCGGCGCCGAGATCGGCGAGCAGCATGGTGGCGTACGGTCCGGCGAGCACGCGGGAGAAGTCCGCGATCCGCAGCCCGTGCAGGGCGCCGGTACGCATGTCAGAGGTGCCGTCTTCGGTAC
The DNA here is from genome assembly GCF_040654815.1 of Streptomyces sp. NPDC050619. Lineage (NCBI taxonomy): Bacteria > Bacillati > Actinomycetota > Actinomycetes > Kitasatosporales > Streptomycetaceae > Streptomyces > Streptomyces sp. NPDC050619. Next base: position 33,908 of record NZ_JBFAIR010000031.1, read on the forward strand.
CCACGTCTGCCTCCTGGTGATCGTCGCCGGCCGTAGGGCCCGCCTCGGCGCGATCAGCGTCGCCCCGCACGGCAGCGCCGGTCAACGACGAACCGACGCATCTTTGTGCGCGGAATACGTTCTGTCCGGGCAGGTCAGAAGGGGTATGGCCGGATTACGCTCGGCGCGGCACCACGGGTTGTGGCGACGCCTGGATCCGTCGCCCGGAGGAGGGACGCATGGCCGCGATCAAGCGCGTGGGAATCGTGGGCGCCGGGCAGATGGGGCGGGGCATCGCCGAGGTCTGCGCCCGCGCCGGACTGTCCGTCACCTTGTGCGACACGAGCGAGGACAGGGCCCGCGCCGGTCTGTCCGGCGTCGCGGACTCGCTGCTCAGGGCGGAGAAGAAGGGCGCGCTCACGCCGGAGGACCGCGCGCACGCCCTGGCGGGCATCGCCGTCACCGGCGACCTGTCCCACCTGGCCGGAGCGGATCTGGTCGTCGAGGCCGCCGTGGAGGACGAGGAGGCCAAGACGGCGCTGTTCCGCCGGCTCGACGAGGTCGTCACCGACCCGGCAGCCGTGCTGGCCAGCAACACGTCCTCGATCCCCATCGCCCGGCTCGCCGCCGCGACCGGACGCCCCGAGGCGGTGGTCGGGCTGCACTTCTTCAACCCGGTCCCCGTCATGCCACTGGTGGAGATCATCCCCTCGCTGCACACCTCGAAGGCCACCCAGTCGCGGGTGCGCGCCTTCGCGGGCGAGGTGCTGGGCAAGAAGACGATCGTCGCGCAGGACCGCGCGGGCTTCGTGGTGAACTCCCTGCTGGTGCCCTACCTGCTGGCGGCGATGCGGATGGTCGGCTCCGGCACGGCCACGGCCGAGGACATCGACACCGGCATGACGGCCGGATGCGCGCACCCCATGGGACCGTTGCGGCTGGCCGACCTCATCGGCCTGGACACGGTGGCGGCGATCGGTGAAGCACTGTACGAGGAGTACCGGGAGGCGGCGTACGCCCCTCCCCCGCTGCTGCGCCGCATGGTCGAGTCCGGGCTGCTCGGCCGCAAGTCCGGGCGGGGATTCTTCAGTTATCCGGCGGCATGAACTTCAGTTGTCCGGCGGCATGAATCCTCGGCAGCCAATGTCCGGCGGCATGAATGCTCGGCCGCCAAGCGCGAACCCCTGGCTGCCCAGCGCGAGTCCTCGGCCGCCAAGCGCGAGTTCTTGGCTGCCCGGCGCCATGAATCCTGCCGCCCGTCCGAGCCCTCGTCGCGGAGATCTACGGCCCCCCTGCCGCGCGACCGGCCGGCCCGGCCGGCGTCACCGCTCGCCGGCCAGGTCGAAGTCGTCCGTGGCCTCCGATGTGACGGGAGGCACTTCGGGACGGCGCCACGGGTGCGCGACGAGCGCGGACACGGCTCGCCACCACGGCTCGACGGGGAGGGTTCCGGCAGGCTCGAAGGGCTCGCCGGGCCGGGGGAACGCGGCCGCCTGACCGACCTCCGCGGTGGCGTCCTTCGTCCACTCCGCCGGCTCCGCCCACGGATGCGTCGCGAGGTTGAACGTGCCCCAGTGGATGGGGAGCAGTACGCCGTGCGGCCGTCCGCCCTGGAGGTCGAGGTGGGCACGTACGGCCTCCTCGGGCGTCATGTGGATGTCCGGCCAGAACTCGCTGTAGGCGCCGAGCTGGATCATCGTGGCGTCGAACGGGCCGTGCGCGGCGCCGATGTCCTTGAAGCCCTCGAAGTAGCCGGTGTCACCGCTGTGGTAGATCCGGTGCTCCGCACCCGCGACGGCCCAGGAGGCCCAGAGCGTGTGCTGGGTGTTGCGCAGGCCGCGGCCACAGAAGTGTCGGGCGGGGGTGGCGGTCAGGGTGAGCCCGCCGACCTTCGTCGCCTCGTGCCAGTCCAGCTCGCGCAGCCGGTCCGCGGACACGCCCCAGCGCTCCAGGTGGGCACCGACACCCAGCGGCACGGCGAACAGCGTGTCCGTGCCGGCCAGGGCCTTGATCGTGGGCAGGTCCAGGTGGTCGTAGTGGTCGTGCGAGATGACGACGACGTCGACCGGGCCGAGCTCGGCCAGTGGCAGGGGCACCGGGTGCAGCCGCTTGGGCCCGGCGAAGGGGAAGGGGGAGCACCGCTCGCCCCAGACCGGGTCGAACAGCACCCGGTGGCCGTCGATCTCCGCGAGCACGCTGGAGTGCCCGAGCCAGGTCAGGCGCAGGCCGGTGGCGGCGGGTTTGGCGAGGTCGGCGAACGTGGTGGCGTGCACCGGCAAGGTGCCGCTCGGAGCGCGGTGCAGGCGCTGGTCCCGGTCGAAGAAGATCTTCGCGAACTCCAGCGTCGAGCCGGAGGGGCGGATGCGCGCGACACCGCCGGGATTCTGGAAGACACCATCCTTGAAGTGGGGTGATCTGCGGATGCGCGCCATGCGCTCACCGCTCGGGTCCGCGCCGAAGGCCTCGGGGCGCAGCGCAAGGAGCCCGGGGCTCGGGGAACGGAAACCGGACACGGTACCTCCAGGTGGAGTCGGTGAGGATCCCATTATGGTCGCCCCCACCGACAATGGTGATTCTACTGATGATCCGTTCAGTACTTTGACATGTTCCGACCCACCTCCCAATACTGACCTGCCATTCAGTAAAGGCGAGGAGACCGCATGACCACCCCCTTGATGTCGCTCACCTGGACCGACCACCTCACCGGTCGCCAGGGCTTCCTGGTCGTCGACCGGCTGGTGCGCGGCGTCTCCAGTGGCGGGCTGCGCATGCGCGCGGGCTGCACGCTGACGGAGGTCGCCGGGCTGGCCCGCGGGATGACCATGAAGGAGGCGCTGCACTACAACCCCGAGGGACGCTACGTCCCCCTGGGCGGCGCCAAGGGCGGCATCGACTGCGATCCCCGGGATCCGGGGGCGTACGACCTCCTGGTGCGTTATCTGCGCGCCATGCGGCCGTACCTCGAGAGTTTCTGGACCACGGGTGAGGACCTCGGCCTCAGCCAGGACCTGGTGGACCGGGCGGCGGCCGAGGCAGGGCTCGTCTCGTCGATCCAGGCCGTGTATCCGCTGCTCGACGAAGAGACCACCGCCCGGCGGCGGCTCGCGGACGCGTTCGCGGTCGAGGTGGACGGCATCGGGCTCGACGAACTCGTCGGCGGCTGCGGCGTCGCCGAGTCCGTGCTCGCGGCGCTGGACCGGGCCGGCGTGCCGTACCCGCGCACGCGGGTCGCGGTGCAGGGCCTGGGCACCATGGGCGGGGCCACGGCACGCTTCCTCACGCGCGCGGGACTCACCGTGGTGGCCGTCGCCGACATCAAGGGCACGATCGCCAACCCGGCGGGCCTCGACGTCGAGGCCCTGATCGCCGCGCGGGACGCCTACGGCACCGTGGACCGCGGGGTCCTGCGCCCCGCCGACCGTGAACTGCCCAGCGACGCCTGGCTGTCCACCGGCGCCGACGTGCTGGTGCCCGCGGCGGTCTCCTACGCCATCGACACCGCGAACCAGGAGCGGATCACCGCGCGCTGGATCGTCGAGGCGGCCAACATGCCCGTCCTTCCTGAGGCGGAGGAACTGCTGGCCGCGCGCGGGGTGACCGTACTGCCGGACGTGGTCGTCAACTCCGGGACGAACGCGTGGTGGTGGTGGACCCTGTTCGGCGACATCGGCGCCGACGCGGACGAGGCGTTCGCGCACACGCGCCGCTCGATGCGTGCCCTGGTCGAGCAGATGCTGGCCCGCGCCGAGGCCGACGGCACGAGCCCGCGGGCCGCCGCGCACGCCATCGTCGCCGACCGGCTGCCGGTGATCGCCGAGCGGTTCGGGTGGTATCGGTGACGGGTCGCCGAAAGGACTTCCGTCAGGCACCCCAACGACCTCCCCCAGGTACCTCACAGGGCAACGGATTAAGGTGACCGCGTGGCGAGAGTGCGGTTGAGCGTGGCGGAGCGGCGTGAGGAATTGCTGCGGGCCGCCATCGAGCAGATCGAGGCGCGGGGCGTGGCGGCGGTCAGGATCGCCGACGTGGCCTCGGCCCTCGGCGTGAGCAACGCGCTGGTCCTCTATCACTTCTCGACCAAGGAGAAGCTGGTCGCCGCCGCGTTCAGCCACGCGGCCGAGGACGATCTCGCCCATCTGCGCAAGCTGCTCGGCCGTCGCACCACCGCGCTGCGCCGGCTGCGGTCGGCCGTGCGCTGGTACGCCCCGACCGGCCAGGCCAAGGGCTGGCGCCTGTGGATCGAGGGCTGGGCGGCGGCGCTGCGCGAGCCCACGTTGCAGGAGGTCACGCGGTACCTCGACCGGCAGTGGAAGGCGGCGATCACCGAGGTGATCGCCGAGGGTGTGGCCGCGGACGAGTTCAGCTGCCCGGACCCGGGCGGCACGGCCCTGCGCCTCACCGCCCTGCTGGACGGGCTCGCCGTACAACTGACGTGCTACTCGGGTGCGGTGGCCCGGACGCGAGCGCAGGAGTGGGTGGACGAGGCGCTCGCCCGGGAACTGGGCCTGGAGCGCGAGGCGTTGACGACGTAGGACGCGGCAGGACGCAGCAGGCAGCGAGCCACTCGCCCGCCACCGGCCCACCCCAGCCCATCCCAGCAGCGAGCCACTCGCCCGCCACCGGCCCAACCCACCCCAGCCCGGCGGCGAGCCACTTACCCATCCGCCGGCCCAACCCACCCCAGCCCAGCAGCGAGCCACTTACCCATCCGCCGGCCCAACCCACCCCGGCTCCTACACCGCGGTGACGGCGGCGGTCACCCGCATCCCCCAAGCGCGAGCGACACGTCGGCGCCGTCGGTCGACGGGACAGGTCACGCCCGCCGATCCCGCAGCGGGACCCGCCCCGGCAGCACACGAGGCCCGGCCGACACCGGTCCGCAGACCGTCACCGACCGGGCATCCCGAACGCCCTCACGCCACCCACGAGATCCGCGACTTGATGTCGTCCGGCGACAGAGTGCCCTTGGCGGTCACGTGGTCCCCCGACGACTCACCGCGCAGCCGGCGGCCGATCCACGGCACCAGGTACTCGCGCGCCCAGTGCACGTCGTCCCGCCGGATCTCCAGGGTGCCGCGCGGCGGAAGCGGCGGCCACGGCTGGTCCGGGTCGGCCGGGACCTCCACGCCGAGGACCTGGCCCGCGCGCAACGCCACGCGCGTGTGCCCCTCGGGCGACAGATGGAGCCGGTCGCCGTCCCAGGCCCGGCGGTCCTGAATGGTCTTCAGGGACCACAGGTCGAGCACCGGGCAGCCGTATCGGTCGGCGATGGCCCGTACGTGCCCGTTGTAGGTGGCGATCTTGCCGCGCAGATGCTTGAGCACAGGGATGCCACGGGTGTCGAAGCCGGTCGTCACCATGACGGTGCCGACGGCGGAGGTGAGCCGATCGAGCGCCCGCTCGAAGCGCTCGGCGACCTCGTCCGGATCAGTGCCGGGCCGGAGGATGTCGTTGCCTCCGGCGCAGAACGAGACCAGGTCCGGAGCCAGTTCGACGGCCTGCGGAACCTGGTCCTCGACGATCTGGTCGAGCAGCCTGCCGCGCACGGCGAGGTTCGTGTACTGGAAGTCGTCCTCGGGCCGCCGGTCCGCGAGCAGTACCGCGAACCGGTCGGCCCAGCCGACATATGCCCCGTCGGGGCCAAGGTCGCCCACGCCCTCGGTGAAGCTGTCCCCCACCGCTACGTACGACCCGATCCCTGATCTGTTGTCATTCTTCGAATCGTCTGCCACAACAGCCCATGATTCCCCTTCGGATGTGACCTACGCGACCGTAATAAGGGGTTGACGAGCGGTGAGATAAGCCACCCTTCAAGTGTTGGTCAAACCAGGAATACCCCTCCCACCACCGCTGTTGAGGCGGCAACTACCGCGACTGCCACACCCGGAATTCGGCGATCCGGAAATGACTCCACACCGTCCGGAACGCGAAGTGCCCACTCGTGTACGGCTCCGGGTCTCGGTAGTCGAACACGAGCCGCCCGTTGTTCCACCACTGGACCGTCGAGCCGTCGGAGACGACGCGGACCCGGTGCGGCCGGTTCGCCACCAGCAGCGGCTCGGTGTAGTCGTAGACGAGCGGACGCACGCCCGCCTCGCCGACGTAGCGGCGCAGCCGGGTCGTGGTGTTGTAGTTGGCGCCGTAGCCGGCGTAGTACGTCCTGAGGTAGTCGTACTCCTCCAGCGCCCCGCCCCTCGGGGTGGCGAAGAGGTCCTCCGGAGAGCGCACGTCGGTGGCGTTCCAGAAGTTGTTGAGGTCCGAGACCCGGTCGTTGACCCCGCCCTCCGACACCGGCGTGGCGGTGTACTCCAGGACGTAGGGCCCCTCGAGCCGCTGCTTGAACCAGACCGTCGCACCGCTCGGCACGTCGATCTCCAGCACGCCCCGGGCTGCGGTGACGGTGCCGCCGTCCTGGAGTTCGACGGCCCACTTGCCGAGGCCGCGGCGGAAGTCGTCGTGGGCGATGAGCCGGCGGTGGCGAGGTCCGGCGCTCGCGGTGCCGGGGGTGAGGGCGGCGACGGCGGCACCGGCGGCCAGGGCGCCGAAAGCTCTACGCGTGGTCGTCACGGGATACGGCTCCTTCGGATGTGGAGAGCGAAGTGGAGAGAGAAGCGGAGAGGGAAAGCGCTTGCACCGCTTCAGAGTTCACAGTGTCCCCCCTCTCCCCGCCCGGGCATACCGAAGGCCGGACCCGGGGATCGGGGTCCGGCCTTCGGCAGCGTGTCAGACAGGTGGTCGGTGGGGCGTCAGCCGACGGCGACGCCCTTCGAACGGAGGTAGGCGACCGGGTCCACGTCCGAGCCGTAGTCCGGCGTGGTGCGGATCTCGAAGTGCAGGTGCGGGCCGGTCACGTTGCCGGTCGCACCGGAGAGGCCGACCTGCTGCCCCGCGGTCACGGTCTGACCGGACGAGACGGAGAGCGAGGACAGGTGGGCGTACTGCGCGTAGTAGCCGTCGGCGAGCCTGATGACGACCTGGTTGCCGTACGCACCGCCCCAGCCCGCGGAGACGACCGTGCCCGCGCCGACGGCCTTGAGCGAGGTGCCGGTCGGGACGACGAAGTCGACGCCGGTGTGGTAACCGCTGGACCACATGCTACCCGCGACCCGGTACCCGGTACCGACGGAGGCACCACCCACCGGGAGCGTGAAGCCGCTGGCGTTGTCGGTCGTCTGCGCGGCCGACTCGGTCTTCGCCGAGGAGGACGCCTTCGGCGCGGACGACGACTTCGACTTGGGCTTGGGCGAAGGCTTGGACGACGACGAAGAGGGCGACGACCCGGTCTTGGCGGTACTCGTCGTGGCCTTCTTGCCGATCGCGAGCTTCAGACCGGGATGGATCAACGACGGGTTGTCCCCGACCGCCTCACGATTGTCGGCGTAGAGCTTGTGCCAGCCACCGCTGACGCTCTGCTCCTCGGCGATCTTCGCGAGATAGTCGCCGGCCCGAACCGAATACGTCTTCGCGGCAGCCTTCTTTCCAGCCACCGGCTTTTCAGCCACCTTCTTCTCGGCGGCCGGAACGGACGACTGAACGGCCTTTTCCGAAACGGACTGCGCGGGGGCGGCATGGGCGCCGGTGGCCCCCAGAAGCGGGAGGGCGAGCGCGGCACCGCCGGTTCCGGCAACGGCGATGGAACGGGTGAAACGCTGGGACTTGGGGCGGCGGTGCTTACCCTTCGCGGGCATGGTGAATTCCTCTCCGGCGCCTGCGAGGTGAGCTGTCGGGTGCGGACTGGAGATGCCCGGCCATGCCGAAGCACGGCTTTACCCCTAGCCTGTTCCGGAGACCGGAACAGGCGGTTCTACCTGTGGGTCCCCCGCTCCTGCCGTGGACGGGTGAGTGTGCGGGCTCCGGGCGGCGGCAGGATTGGGCGTCCGTCCGGATCGGTGGTGAACGTAAGCGACTAAGACGCAAAGGGACAAGCGAGAGGTTCCCCGTGAATGCGTTTCTTCTTGATCCCCTGTGAGAATTCCCGTCACCCTCCGTGAATTGAAAGAGCGCCCTTCAGCTCAAACACCCTTGAAAAGCGTGTGAATTACGTGAACATGACGGGCGACACACGGTCACGAATATGACGCTCCTCACGTGCCTCCTCGCCAGGTCCCGCCAATTCACCAGGAGTTGGACTCAAGGCGCTAATTAGGACAGAGCTCTCAGATGCGGCGGAGCCGGAGAACCGTCGCATCAAGGTCACCGCGCAGCCCTGTCCGCAGCCCGTGGTGCAGCAGTACGGCCCCCCGGTGAACTTCGCCCGTTTCGCGGCATTCATACGAGGCTGTCGGGTCGAGGCCGCGCAGTCGCAGCGCCGGGACGGGCTCGCCGTAGTGCTGCGCCTCGAGCCAGGCGAGGACGACCGCCTCGTCACCCAGCACGTACTGCACCGCACTCAGCCCGCCCTGCGGAGGGCGCAGCCGGTAGAGGTCGCCGCGCTGCACGAGGGGCCGGATCTCCTTGTAGAGGGTCACCCACTCGCGGGCCTCGGCCAGCTCCTCCTCGGTCCACTCGGCGAGGTCTCCGCCGACCCCGAGCACCCCGGCCATGGCACTGACAAACCGGAGGCGCAGGGAGCTGATCCGGCCGTTGAGCTGGGTGTTGGGGCTGTCGGTGACCCAGGCGGCCATGACCCGGGCGGGGTGGATCTGACTGAAACCGTGCTGGATGGCGAGCCGGTCGAGCGGGTCGGTGTTGTCCGAGGTCCACACCTGGTCCGTGCGGCTCAGCACGCCGAGGTCGATCCGGCCGCCGCCGCCCGAGCAGGACTCGAAGGCGACGCCGGGGTGGGCGGCCCGCAGCCGGTCCAACAGGCGGTACAGGGCGTGCACATGGTCGACCCACAGGCGCTGCGGGTAGGGCTCGCCGGGCCAGCCCGCGTCGGTGAAGCAGCGGTTGAAGTCCCACTTCACGTAGTCGATCGGGGCACTGGAGAGGAGTGCGTGGAGCTGTTCCCAGAGGTACTCCTGGACGTCCTCGCGCGCGAGGTTCAGCACGAGCTGATTGCGCAGTTCCGTCCGCTTTCGCCCCGGTTGGTACTGCACCCAGTCCGGATGGGCGCGGTACAGATCGCTGTCCGGATTGACCATTTCCGGCTCGACCCAGATGCCGAACCGCATGCCGAGCGCGTGCACGTAGTCGCCGAGGGGGCGCAGGCCGCCCGGGAAGCGGTCCGGGTTGGGCGTCCAGTCGCCGAGCCCGGCGCGGTCGCTGGTGCGTGCCCCGAACCAGCCGTCGTCGACGACGAACAGCTCGACGCCCATCGCGGCGGCCCGCCGCGCCAGCGCCCCCTGCTGCTCCTCCGAGATGTCGAACTCCGTGGCCTCCCAGGAATTGAAGAGCACCGGCCGGTCCGTGTCCGCGTCCGGAATGACGTACGTCCGCTGGTAGGCGTGCCAGGCGCGGCTCGCCCCGCCGAAGCCGCCGTCGCTCCACAGGCCGGCGAAGACGGGCGTCGTGAACGACTCCCCCGCCGCCAGACTGAGCAGACCGGAGTCGTCGTAACCGGCCCCGCCGGTGATCTGGATCCGCGTGTCCGGGAGCTGGGCCACGGCGATCCGCCAGGAGCCGGACCAGCCGAGGGCGCAGCCGTACACCTCGCCACGCTCCTCGGTCGCGTCGGTGTCGAGCGCGACCCACGGCAGGTGCTGGTGTCCGGTATGACCGCGGCGGCTGCCGATGACCTTCTCACCGTAGGTGAGGGGAGCACGCACCAGCCGGGACTCCGCGGCCCAGCGGCCGTGCAGCTGGGACAGCCGCCAGGCCTCGCGGTCGGGCAGGGTCCAGGTGGCGGAGTCGGCGCGAAGGAGTTCCACGGCGGGCCCTTCGTTGTCCAGGCTCACCCAGCGCTCGACGACGTCGTCCCGCATGCGGTAGTGCAGCGTGATCACGAGCCCGCCGTCACGGAACCGCAGCCGCAGCTCGTCGCCCTCACTGTCGGACGCCTCGAAGCTCCACTCGGTGCCGCGCCCCTCGTCCGTGCGCACGGACAGGGCCGGCCGGACGAAGCGAGGGCCGCCCTCGACCGGGTACTCCTCGCGTCCGTCCAGCGGGGACTCGAAGGGCCAGTAGTCCGGCAGCGGGCGCAGAGCGAGGGCCTCGGCGTCGGCGAGCGTGATCCGCGGCCCCCAGTGCAGGTGCAGTAGCTCGTCGTCATCGGTGAGATGGACGGCGTAACTGCTGGTCGGCCCGGACAGAATCCACGTACGGCCGCTCTCGGCGATCTCCAGCATGCAGTCCCTCACAGATACGAACAGAAAACGAACAGGTGCGCTCAAGCCTCAACATCATCAAGCGCCGAGAGCCTACGGTGCAACGCCTGTGGACAACTCATTGCCCCAGGAATCCATGTCGTATCGTCGAGTGAGTGCCCGTCGTCGAGCCGCGTCGGCGGGACGGAGTGGGAGGAGCCCACGTGACGCAGCAGGTCCCGTCGACCGAACCCGAGCTGGCCGGAGTGCGCAACTTCCGGGACGTGGGCGGACTGCCGACCGAGGACGGACGACGGGTGCGGTACGGAGTGCTGTTCCGCAGCGGCCACCTCGCCCACGCCACCGAACAGGACGCGTCCTTACTCACTTCCCTGGGCCTGCACACGATCTTCGACTTCCGTAATGCGGCGGACCAGAAGCTGGAAGGGCCCGACGTAGAGCTGCCGGGCGTGCGCAATGTGAACCTGCCGCTGACCGACCCGGCGCACGGCGCCGAGTTCTGGACGATGGTCCGGGACGGCGAGACCGACCAGCTGCGCGAGATCCTCGGCGACGGCAAGGCGGCGAATCGGATGATCACCTCGTACCGCCAGATCATCAAGGAGCGCACCGCCGAGCACTCCCAGGTGCTGCACTCGATCGCCGAGGACAGCGTCCCCGTCCTCATGCACTGCGCGGCCGGCAAGGACCGCGCGGGCCTGTCCATCGCGGTGACGCTGCTCGCGCTGGGCGTCGAGCGGGAGGCGATCCTCGCCGACTACCTGAAGTCGAACGCGAAGCACCGCCGCTACAAGGTGCGCCGCACCTCGAGCTCCGCCTCGGCCTACTCCCCCGAGGTCATGGAACTGCTCAGCCCGCTGTTCGGCGCCCGCGCCGAGTATCTGACGGCCGCCTTCGAGACGATCGAGGACAAGTGGGGCAGCGTCGAGGCCTACCTGGAGCAGGGCCTCGGGATCACCCCGGAGATCCGGGAGCGGCTGCGGGAGCGGCTGCTCGACTGAGACGGGAGGCGGGCGCCCACTCCGCGCCCGCCTGCCCGCCTCGCACGTCCTCGCTATCGGTTCGCCACCGCCTGCTTGACGAGCGTCTTGCCGAAGTCCCACATCAGCCCGCCGCCGCTGTGCGCGTCGTCCATCACGTCCGTGAAGGCGTCCACGAACCGGTCCACCTCCCGCTCCCCCACGATCAGCGGCGGAATCAGCTTGATCACTTCCATGTGGTCGCCGGAGACCTGGGTGAGGATCCGGTGCCGCTGGAGCAGCGGGACGACCACCATCTGCGCGAACAGCCCCTTGCGCGCGGCCTGCAACATGGTCCACCGGCTGCGCAGCTTCAGCGACTTGGGCCTGCCGAACTCGATGCCGATCATCAGGCCCCGGCCGCGGACGTCGGCGAGCAGCTCGTACTTGTCGACGAGCGTCGCGAGCCGGGACTTCAGCAGCTCGCCCGTGGCGCGGGCGTTCGCGACGATCTGCTCGTTCTCCATGACGGACAGCACGGCGAGCCCGGCCGCCATGGCCTGCGCGTTGGAGCCGAAGCTCGCCGAGTGCACGAGCACCCGGTCCATCGACGAGTAGACCTTCTTGAAGATCCAGTCCTTGCCGAGGGTGGCGCCGACCGGCACATAGCCGCCGGACAACGCCTTGGCCACACACACCAGGTCGGGTTCGACGCCCTCCTCGTGCTGGTAGGCGTAGAAGTCCCCGGTCCGGCCGAGGCCCGTCTGCACCTCGTCCGCGATGAGCAGCGCCTTGTGCTGGTGCAGCAACTCCTGGGCCGCGCGCAGATATCCGGGCGGGGACTCGTGCACGCCCTTGCCCTGGACCGGTTCGACGATCAGGGCGGCGACGTCACCCTTCTTCAACTCCCGTGCCAGGGCGTCGAGATCACCGAGCGGGACGGCCGTGTCGGGCAGCAGCGGGGCGAAGCCGTCCCGGAAGCCGCCCTCGCCGTTGACCGACAACGACCCGGTGGTCAGGCCGTGGAAGGCGTGCTCGCAGTACAGGATCCGCGGCTTGCCGGTCGCGTACCGGGCGAACTTCAGCGCGCCCTCGACCGCCTCCGTACCGCTGTTGCCGAAGAACACCCGGTCCAGATGGGGGCTGTGCGTGAGCAGCTTCTCGGCCAGCAGCCCGGGCAGCGGCTGGCAGTCGAAGCGGGTGAGGTCGGCGAGCTGGGCGTCCAGGACGTCGTGCAGCGCCTTGCGGACGACGGGGTGGTGGCGGCCCAGGCCCATCACCCCGAACCCGGCGAGCATGTCCAGGTAGTCGTCGCCGTCCGCGTCCCAGAAGTACGCGCCCTCGCCGCGCTCGTAGACCTTGTCGAAGCCGATGGTGTGCAGCATGCGCGGGAGCTGGTGGTTGAGGTGTCTGCTGTGCAGCTCGTAGCGCTCGGCTCCGCGCTCGGCGAGCAGCGCGGCGAGGTCGAACTCCTTGGTCATTCGGCTGTCTCCTTGACTGGGCCGCCGGTCGTCGTCTCCTTGACGGCCAGGCTCGCGCTGATCCGTCCGGCGATCTCGACGGGCGTGAGTCCGATGTCGGCGAGCACCTCGCCCCGTTTCGCGTGCGCGAGGAACTGCTCCGGGATACCGAACCGCCGTACGGGGACGTCCACTTCGGCGTCGCTCAGGGAGAGCGCCACCGCCGCGCCGACCCCGGACGCGCGGCTGTTGTCCTCGACGACGGCGACCAGACGGTGCTCGGCGGCGAGTTCCGCAAGTGCCGGGTCGACGGGCTTGACCCACCTCGGGTCGACGACCGTGCACCCGATGCCACGAGCCTCCAGCAGGTCGGCGGTCTGGAGGCACACCGGCGCCATCACGCCGACGGCCACCAGGAGGACCTGCGGCCCCTCCCCGGAGCGGTGCAGCACGTCCATCCCGCCCGCCCGGTCGATCGCCGGTACCTGAGGCCCCACCGCCTCCTTCGGGAAGCGGACGAGCGTCGGCGCGTCGTCGACGGCCACCGCCTCCCGCAGCTGCGCCCGCAGTTGGTCGGCGTCGCGTGGCGCGGCGATCCTGAGGCCGGGGACGACCTGAAGGATCGACATGTCCCACATACCGTTGTGGGAGGCCCCGTCGACACCGGTGACACCGGCTCGGTCCAGCACGAAGGTGACCCCGCAGCGGTGCAGGGCCACATCCATCAGGAGCTGGTCGAAGGCGCGGTTCAAAAACGTCGCGTAGACGGCGACGACCGGATGCAGCCCGCCCGTCGCGAGTCCGGCCGCGGACACCGCCGCGTGCTGCTCGGCGATGCCGACGTCCCACACCCGGTCCGGGAAGCGGGCGGCGAACTTGGCCAGCCCCACCGGGTGCAGCATGGCCGCCGTGATCGCGACGACGTCGTCCCGCTCCTCGCCGATCCGTACGATCTCCTCGCCGAACACCGAGGTCCAGGAAGGGCCGTTGGAAGGCGCGAGGGGTTCACAGGTGAGCGGATCCATCACGCCGACGGTGTGGAAGTGGTCCTCCTCGTGCGCGAGGGCGGGTTCGTAGCCGCGCCCTTTCTCGGTCAGGCAGTGGATCAGCACGGGCCCGTGGAAGCGTTTCGCGCGCCTGAGCGCCGACTCGACGGCCTTGAGGTCGTGCCCGTCGATCGGTCCGACGTACTTCAGGCCCAGGTCCTCGAACATGCCCTGCGGCGCGAACGCGTCCTTGAAGCCCTTCTTCGCGCCGTGCAGCGACTCGTAGATCGTGTTGCCCACCAGCGGGGTCCGCTGGAGTACGTCCTTTCCCCAGGCCAGGACCTTCTCGTAGCTGTCGGTCGTGCGCAGGGTGGCCAGGTGGTTGGCGAGCCCGCCGATGGTCGGCGAGTACGACCGCTCGTTGTCGTTGACGACGATGATCAGCGGCCGGTCCTTGGCGGCCGCGATGTTGTTCAGCGCCTCCCAGGCCATGCCGCCGGTGAGCGCGCCGTCGCCTATGACCGCGACCACATGGCCCTTCTCGCCCTGCACCTGGCGGGCCTTGGCGAGCCCGTCGGCCCAGCCGAGCGCGGTGGAGGCGTGGCTGTTCTCGATGACGTCGTGCTCGGACTCCTCGCGCGAGGGGTAGCCGGACAGACCGCCCTTGCCGCGCAGCTTGGAAAAGTCCTGACGGCCCGTCAAGAGCTTGTGTACATAGCTCTGGTGACCGGTGTCCCACAGGATGCGGTCGACCGGTGACTCGAAGACCCGGTGGAGCGCGATGGAGAGTTCCACCACCCCCAGATTGGGCCCGAGGTGTCCGCCGGTCCTGGCGACCGCGTGCACCAGGAACTCTCTGATTTCTTCGGACAGTTCGCCGAGTTCCGCCTCGGACAGCGCCTTCAGGTCGCGTGGTCCCCGGATGCTCTCCAGAATCGTCACGCTCGGGCCCCCTTCGGTCCGTGCTGTTCAGCTCACGGTGACGGCCGGCTCCCCCGAGGCGACGCCGTCCTGCTCCATCTGCTCGGCGATCTTCATCGCCTCTTCGATCAGGGTCTCCACGATCTTCGACTCGGGAACGGTCTTGATGACCTCCCCCTTCACGAAGATCTGCCCCTTGCCGTTGCCGGAGGCGACTCCCAGATCCGCCTCCCGTGCCTCGCCGGGACCGTTGACCACGCATCCCATGACCGCGACGCGCAACGGGACTTCCATGCCTTCCAGGCCCGCGGTGACCTCGTCGGCCAGCTTGTAGACGTCGACCTGGGCGCGCCCGCAGGACGGACAGGAGACGATCTCCAGCCTGCGCTGCCGGAGGTTCAGCGATTCCAGGATCTGGATGCCGACCTTGACCTCCTCGGCGGGCGGGGCGCTCAAAGACACCCGGATGGTGTCCCCGATGCCTCGGGACAACAACGCCCCGAAGGCCACGGCCGATTTGATCGTCCCCTGGAAGGCGGGACCGGCCTCGGTGACCCCCAGGTGCAGCGGATAGTCGCACTGCTCGGCGAGCAGCGTGTAGGCGTTGACCATCACCACGGGGTCGTTGTGCTTCACCGAGATCTTGATGTCCCTGAAGCCGTGCTCCTCGAAGAGCGAGGCTTCCCACAGGGCGCTTTCCACCAGCGCCTCGGGCGTCGCCTTGCCGTACTTCTGCAACAGCCGCCGGTCCAGCGAGCCGGCGTTGACCCCGATACGGATCGGCGTGCCGTGATCCTTGGCGGCCCGCGCGATCTCCTTCACCTTGTCGTCGAACTGCTTGATGTTGCCGGGATTGACGCGTACGGCCGCACAGCCCGCCTCGATCGCGGCGAACACGTACTTCGGCTGGAAGTGGATGTCCGCGATCACGGGGATCTGCGACTTGCGGGCGATGGTCGCGAGGGCGTCCGCGTCGTCCTGCGTGGGGCAGGCGACGCGGACGATCTGACAGCCGGACGCGGTGAGTTCCGCGATCTGCTGCAACGTGGCACCGATGTCGGACGTACGGGTCGTCGTCATCGACTGCACCGACACCGGGGCCCCGCCCCCGACCGCCACCGGTCCGACCTGAATCAGCCGCGACACGCGCCGCTCGGCGATCGGCCGGACCGGTACCTCGGGGACGCCCAAGGGGATGGCGGTCATGTCGTCACTCCCGGTTTCCGGAGACCGTCTCACGCATGGCGCGCAGGGACTCCTTGAGGGAGCCCATGGTGGCCATGACCGCCGTCGGCTCGTAGCCGCAGTGCGCCATGCAGTTGGCGCAGCGCGGGTCCTTGCCGCGGCCGTACTTGTCCCAGTCGGTCTCCTCGATGAGTTCGCGGTACGTCGGGACGTAGCCGTCGCTCATCAGGTAGCAGGGCCGCTGCCAGCCGAAGAGCGAGTAGTTCGGGATCGCCCACGCCGTGCACGGGAAGTCGACCTTGCCCTCCAGGAAGTCCAGGAAGAGCGGGGAGTGGTTGAGCCGCCACTTGCCCCGGTTGCCGCCCGCGAATGCCTTCTTGAACAGCTCGCGGGTCTGCTCCACGCCCAGGAAGTGCTCCTGGTCGGGCGCCTTCTCGTAGGCGTAGGCGGGCGAGATCATCATCTCGTCGACCTTGAGGTCGTCGTTGAGGAAGTTGAGCACCTCGATGATGGTCTGCGGCGTGTCCGTGTTGAAGAAGGTCGAGTTGGTGGTCACCCGGAAGCCGCGCTTCTTGGCCTCCTTGATCGCCTCCACGGCCTCGTCGAACACGCCCTCCTTCGCCACCGATTCGTCGTGCCGCTCACGCAGCCCGTCGATGTGCACCGCGAAGGCGAAGTAGGGAGAGGGCGTGAACTTGTCCATCTTCTTGCGCAGCAACATGGCGTTGGTGCACAGGAAGACGTATTTCTTCTTCGCCACCAACTGCCGCACGATCTCGTCGATCTGAGGGTGCATCAGCGGCTCACCGCCGGCGATGGACACCATCGGCGCACCGGATTCGAGCACCGCCCCGACCGCCTGGGCCACCGGCATGCGCTGCTTGAGCACACCGGCGGGGTGCTGGATCTTGCCGCAGCCCTCGCACTTGAGGTTGCACGCGAAGAGGGGTTCCAGCTCCACGATGAGCGGAAACTTGTCCCGCTTGCGGAGTTTCTGTTCGGCCAAATATGTAGCGACCTTGATGGTCTGGCGCAGCGGCATGGCCATCTGGCTCACCTCCTGGGGAGCAGCAAAGAACGGTGCCATTCATAGAAAGCGGGAAGGACCGAGCGAAGTACGCGGAAGGCTGATATTCCACCGCGCACCGTGCCGATCCGGACGAGTTCATGTTCTGGAGCGTCCACGACCACCCGGACGGCCGCAACGGGGCGCTCGCCCGTGCGCACGGCGCTCAGAAGCGTGGCCGCGGACTCCATGTCGACCGCGATCGCGCCGGTCGCGAGCAGATCCGACCGCTCGTGACCGCGGACGACATGGTCGGAACCGGTGAGCGGCCCGGTGTGGACGGTCCGCCCGGGCAGGGCCCGCACGAGCTCCTTGACGAGCAGCTCGGTGCCGACGCACGGCACGGTGCCGCGCGGGTCCCGGGTCTCCTCGGCGACGACCAGGTCGCCGGGGTGCATGCCGGGTGCGAGCCCCGCGCAGAACCCCGTGGCCAGCACGGCGGCGTCACCGAGTGCCGGCTCGGCCAGGACCCGGGTGACCGAGCGCTCGGCCGCCCTGGGCCCCATGCCGGTCCGCAGGACGGTGACCGGCCCGCCGGCTCCGCCGCGGTCGCCGCTGCGCAGGGCCAGGTGCTCGATGCCGAGCGCGCAGGCGATCAGCAGCGGGGCCGGGGCGGGCTGTGTGCTCATCAGCCCCCCTTGGCCTCGGCGAGCGGCTTCTTGGCGAAGGGCTCTCCGTGCACGTACCGGCCGAGTGCGGTGAGCGGGAAGACCTGCCGGTAGAGGTGGTAGTTGATGGAGAAGTCCCAGGGGAAGCCGGTGCCGGTGAAGTACGGCTCGTCCCAGGAACCGTCCTCGCGCTGGGTGCTCGCGAGCCACTCGATGCCGCGCTCCACGGCCTTGGAGTCCCTCTCCCCCGCGGCCAGCAGGGCCATCAGCGCCCACGCCGTCTGCGAGGCGGTCGAGGCGCCCCGGCCGCTCCACTCCTTGACGTACTGGTAGGAGCGCAGGTCCTCGCCCCAGCCGCCGTCGTCGTTCTGCACGGACTCCAGCCAGGTCACCGCGCGGCGGATCGCCGGGTGCGAGCCGGGGAGTCCGGCGGCGATGAGGGCGGGTACGACTGACCCGGTGCCGTACACGTAGTTGACGCCCCAGCGCCCGAACCACGAGCCGTCCGGCTCCTGTTCGGCCAGCAGCCACTCGATGCCGCGCCGGGTGCGCGGATCGTGCGCGAGGCCTTCGACGGCCAGCATCTCCACCACGTGCGCGGTGACGTCCGCCGACGGCGGGTCGATGACCTCGCCGAAGTCGCAGAACGGCAGCCGGTTGGGGAACGGGCTGGTGTTGTCGACGTCGAAGGCGCCCCACCCGCCGTTCTTCGACTGCATCCCGAGGTTCCAGCGCACCGCGCGCCCGATCGCGTTCTCCACGCCTTCCGGGTGGTGGTGCTTGACGCGCCGCAGGGCGAGGACGACCTCGGCGGTGTCGTCGATGTCCGGGTAGTTGTCGTTGTGGAACTCGAACGCCCAGCCGCCCGGCGGCAGCCCGGGCCGCATGACCGCCCAGTCACCGGGCCGGACGATCTCCTCGCCGAGCATCCAGTCCGCCGCCTTGACGAGCTGCGGGTGGTCGGCGGGGACTCCCGCGTCGGCCAGCGCGATCGTCGCGAGGCAGGTGTCCCACACCGGCGACTGGCAGGCCTCGATCATCCGGGCGCCGTCCTCACGCCATACGGCGTAGCGGTCCAGCGACTCGAGTCCCGCGCGCATCACGGGATGCTCGAGGTCGTAGCCGAGCAGATGCAGGGCGATGACCGAGTACACGGCCGGCGGCTGGATCCCGCCCCAGCAGCCGTCGTTCTCCTGCCGCTCGACGATCCAGCGCGCGGCCGTGTTCATCGCGGCCTTGCGCAGCCTGCGCACGGCGACCGAGCGGTAGCCGCGCACGACCTTGTCGAGCCGCTGGAAGAGGCCGTCCCAACTGGTCGGCGGAGCAAGGGGCTTGGGCGGGTTGGGGTTGGCGGGGTCGGTGTGCAGCTCGTCGAGCGGGAACGGCGCCGGACGCACCGGGCGCTTCGCCGAGACGACGGTGAGCGGCACGATGGTCTGCCGCGCCCAGCATCCGAAGTTGTAGATGTTGAGCGGGAACCACTTGGGGAAGTACATCAGCTCGGGCGGGAGTTCGGGCAGGTCCTCCCACTTCCACCAGCCGAACAGGGCGAGCCAGATCCGGGTGAACACGCGGGAGGCGGCGATGCCGCCCTGCGCGCGGACCCAGGCGGAGGCCTTCGCCATGTGCGGCGCGTCGGGCGCGTCTCCGGCGAGGCGGAGAGCGACGTACGCCTCGATGGTCGTGGAGAGTTCGCCCGGGCCGCCGTAGAAGCTGGCCCAGGTGCCGTCCTCGCGCTGCTCGCCGCGGATGAACAGGGCGGCGGCGCGGGTGGTGGCCTCGTCGCGGATGCCAAGGAACTGACGGAGCAGCAGGTCTTCGGCGTCCATCGTGACGTTGGTCTCGAGGTCGCCCTTCCACCAGCCCTGGGCGTCCTGCCGGGCCAGCAGGAAGTCGGTGGCGCGCTGTACGGCGCGTACGGCGGCGTCGTGCACCCCGGCCGCGACGGGGGTGTTGATGTCGGTTTCGCTGGCCGAGGCAGCGCGGGGCGGCAGGGCCCCGGTGCTTCCGTCGGTCGTCGCTGTCATGGCTTCCCCTTCTTGCAGTGGATGTCTCTGCTGTGGGTCCGCCGTCGGCCGGTGCGCGTTCTCCCGCGGCACCGGCCGGCGACTACGCGAGGCTTATTCGACCGATAATGATCATCTCTTTCGTACGACGACGAAGTCGGCGAGCGCCGTGAACTGTGCCCGTACGCGGTCGGGCATGTCGATGGCGTCGAGGGCTTCGATGGCGACGGTGTGCTGACGGCGTGCTTCTTCGGCGGTCCACTCGCGGCCGCCCGCCTCCTCGATGAGGGCGGCACGGGCCGCGAACTCCTCCTCGGAGAAGTTCTCGAAGTCGCTGCTCTTGGCATCGGCGGCGAGCAGCTCACCGAGCCGCTCGGCGGCGGGACCGCTGGCGGCGAGCGCGGCGACGACCGGCAGGGACTTCTTGCGCTGGCGCAGATCGCTCCAGGTCTGCTTGCCGGTGGAGACCGGGTCGCCCCAGATGCCGAGGAGGTCGTCGACGGCCTGGAAGGCGAGGCCGAGGTGGTAGCCGTACTTCTCCAGGGTGTCGGCGGTGCGGTCGTCCGCGCCGCCGAGCACCGCGCCGATGGAGCTGGCGCAGGCGAGCAGGGCGCCGGTCTTGTTGCCCTCCATCTCCAGGCACTCCTCGACGCTGACGCGGTCGCGGTGCTCGTAGGAGATGTCCTGCGCCTGACCGTCGATCAACGCCCGGGTGGCGGTGGTCAGACGGCGGGTGGCGCGGCCGGCCTCGACGGTGCCGAGTTCCAGGAGCACCTCGTTGGCCAGGGCGAACAGGGCGTCGCCGACCAGGATGGCCTGGGCGGGACCGTGCACCTTCCAGACGGTGTCGCGGTGCCGGCGCTGTTCGTCGCCGTCCATCAGGTCGTCGTGCAGGAGCGAGAAGTTGTGGACCAGTTCGACGGCGACCGCGCCGGGGATACCGGCCTCGGGCGCCGCACCGGTGACCTCCGCCGAGAGCACCGCGAGAGCCGGGCGCACGGCCTTGCCGCCGTCCCCGTCCGCGGGATTGCCCTGGGCGTCGATCCAGCCGAAGTGGTAGGCGGCAACAGTGTCCATGGGAGGGGCCAGGCGGTCGACGGCCGCCCGCAGTACCGGTGTGGCCAGGGTCCGGCCGCGCTCCAGGAGCGCGGTCACGTCCACTGCCTCGGCAGCCTTCGAGGCCGGGGGCACAGTGGGCACAGTCTCTCCTCTTGTTGCGGTACCGGAGGTGTGGGAACCTGCCGCGCTCTGCTGATCGAGCATCAGGCCGC
This sequence comes from Streptomyces sp. NPDC050619, assembly GCF_040654815.1. Taxonomy (NCBI): domain Bacteria; kingdom Bacillati; phylum Actinomycetota; class Actinomycetes; order Kitasatosporales; family Streptomycetaceae; genus Streptomyces; species Streptomyces sp. NPDC050619. The sequence goes on from NZ_JBFAIR010000031.1 coordinate 54,554, forward strand.
CTCCTCGAACGCGAAGAGGTGACGGGGGCGGGGCCGGCCCAGGGCGCCGAGCGCGGCCTCGGCCGCACTCACACCACTGCGGACCGCACTCTCCATGGTCGCGGGCCACCCTGTGGCGGTCCACGCTCCGGCCAGGTACAGGCCGGGGGCCTTGGTGCGGGCGCCGGGCCGCAGTCGTCCGACGCCGGGGGTGGGAGCGAACGTCGCCGTGCGCTCCCGGGTCACGAAGAAGTCCTTCACCACTGCCCCCCGCGCGCGGGGCAGCAGCCGCTCCAGCTCGGGCAGATAGCGCTCGCGCAGCACGGCGACGGGTTCGTCGATCTCGTTCCGTGCGGCCGACTGGGACAGCGCCAGGTACTGACCGTCCGTCAGCCCCGACGCCTCAGTCCGGTCGAACACCCACTGCACCGGGGTGCCGAGCGCCGCGAAGAACGGCCTGCCGAGCACCTTCCGGTCGTAGACGACATGGACGTTGAGGATCGGCTCGGTGCCGATCTCCAGCAGCCGCTCGGGCGCGTCGAGCGCCCCCACGGGCAGCAGATCGTGGGCCTCGCGCTGCGGTACGGCGAGGACGACCGTGTCCGCGTCGAGCGTCTCGCCGGGAACCTGAACGCTGAGGCGGCCGTTGACGTCAGTAGAGATGGAGGTGACGCGTGTACGGACTTCGGTACGCACGCCCGCGGAGTCGAGCGCCTTGCGGGCAAGCCGGTCATGCAGGTCGCCCAGCGGGACGCGCGCCCATCCGATGTCGGCCGCGCCCGGGTCGGACAGCAGACCGGTCTTGAACACCATCGCGGCGAGCCCGAGCGAAGCATCGCCGGCCACCGCGTTGAGGGTGGCGACCCCCACCAGGTCCCACAGTGCCTCGATGGCACGCTCCGACTGACCGTGCGCGGCCAGCCAGCTGCCGAAGTTCTGCGCGTCGAGCGCCGGATCGGCGAGGTCGAGCCCCTTGAGGGCCAGCGCGGCACGTCCGACTCTGGCCCGCTCGGCGAGCGAGAGATGCGGGTACGTGGCGAGGCTGCGTCCGAGATGCAGGGGCACGGGCAGTGCGTCGCGCCGCAGTCGGCCGAGCCGCCGCCCCTCGGGCTTGGCGACGTCGAGTACGGGCACGTCGAGACGATCCTGTAGCGGAGCCAGCGCCGCCGCCTCGATACGGTCGAGGAACCAGCGGTAGGCGGTACAGCAGCGCAGGTAGACGTGTTGTCCGTTGTCGACGGTCAGTCCGTCGCGCTGGAAGGAGAAGGCGAGCCCGCCCAGTCGCGGCCGGCCTTCGAGCAGCGTCACCCGGACTCCGGCGTCGGCGAGTGCGAGCGCGGCGGTGATGCCGGCCAGCCCTCCGCCGATCACGACGGCGTCCCGCCCGGTGTACCCGGGGGTGTCCGCCTGCGGCCCCTCGGACCGTGTGCCGTCGGTCATCGTGCACCCTCCCCTGCCCGGCTGCCGTGGTGATTGAACGGTGCACGGCAGACCGTTGCAGTCAGGGACGCCGTCCCCCACCGGAGGGTTGCCTGCCACTTTTCGCCGGTGGCATCACCTTGGACCGGTTTGTCCATCAGGCACGCCTCCTGACAGTCCGTCGGGTCACATGCCGCGTGTCCAGGCCGGACAGTCCGCGCACGGCGACGTACGCCTTCTCCCGCCCGGGCAGCGAGACCCGGCCGCGCAGCACGGCCTCCGGGTCGCGCTCGATGCGGTCGAGGAGACGGCGGTAGATGCCGGCCATGGCCGCGACACAGGCACCGCTGCGCCGGTCGAGCATGGGAAGCAGCCGGTAGCCCTCGGCGAAAAGAGCACGGGCCCGTCGCACTTCGAAGTGCACGAGGCCCGCGAAATCGGCACCCTCGGGCGGTTTCGGACCCTTGAACCCGGCCGAACAGCCGAACTTGGCGAGGTCGTCGGCGGGCAGATAGGTGCGCCCGCCCTCGGCGTCCTCGCGGACGTCCCTGAGGATGTTGGTGAGCTGGAGCGCGAGGCCGAGCGTGTCGGCGTATTCCGGCGCGCGCTCGGCGCCGCGCGCTCCCGGTTCCGTACCGAACACGCCGAGCGAGAGCCGCCCGATGGCACCCGCCACACAGCGGCAGTACGCCTTCAGGTCGTCCCAGGTCTCGTAGTGCTCGCCCCGTACGTCCATCAGTACGCCGTCGATGAGCTCGTCCAGGCCGCCGAGCGGGATCGGGAAGGTCTCGGCGGCGTGCGCCAGGGCGACGGCGACCGGGTCGGTGTCGTCGGCGGCGACCGCGCCGTCGCGCACTCGGGTCAGCAGCGCCCGGGTCTCCTCGAGTCGCGCGGTCTTGACGTCATGGGCCAGCGCGCCGTCGCCGATGTCGTCCACGCGCCGTGAGAACGCGTACAGCGCCGACATCGCGCGCCGCTTGGGCGTCGGCAGCAGTCTGATGCCGTACGCGAAGTTACGGGCCTGCTGACCGGTCACTGCCTCGCAGTAGCTGTAGGCGGCGAGTACCGGCGCGGACGCGTGTCGTTCCGACTCCACGGTCCGGATCACCCCTTTCCTCGCAGAGTCAGACCCACCTCACGCAGCAACTGGAGCTTGCCGGGCTTGGGCGGGCCAGGAAGTACGTCGTATTCGGCGGCGGCAATCGCCTGGATTGCCGCCCTTCCCCCTGCCACGAACCCTGCGAGCAGCAGCTTCAACCTGCCGTGGACGCTACCCACCAGGGGGGCGCCTTCATTCAGGAGATCGCGGGCGCGTTGCGCTTCGTATGCAACCAGTGCGCGCACCGACGCGCCTCCGGTTTTCGTGGCGAGATCCGACTCCTGGACGTGAAAGCGCTTCATGTCCGCGGCGGGCAGGTAGATGCGGTCGCGGCCGAGGTCCTCGGCGACGTCCTGGAGGTGTTCGACGATCTGGAGGGCCGTGCAGATGGCGTCGGAGCGGCGGATCCGCTCGGGGGTCGAGGTACCGGTGACGGCGAGGACGAGCCGGCCTACGGGATTCGCGGACAGTTCGCAGTAGGCGAGCAGGTCGTCGTAGGTCTCGTAGCGCGTGACGAGCTGGTCCTGACGGTTGGCGGCGATCAGGCCGAGGAAGGGCTCGGGGGTCAGCGCGCGGCGGCGGACGGTCGGCTGGAGGCGGCGCAGCAGCGGGTGGCGCGGCCCCGAGCCGGTCGCGTCGAAGACGCGGTGGAGGTCGGCCTCGAAGGCGTCCAGCATCACCAGGCGGTCCTCGGCCTGCTGGGGCGGCACGCCGAGCAGGCGGGCGTCGGCGCCGCCGGGGGCCAGATCGCCGTCGCCGATGTCGTCGACGAGGCGGGCGAAGCCGTAGACGGCCATGAGGTCGGTGCGCCAGTCCCGGGGCAGGAAGAAGGGGGCCACGGGGAAGTTCTCCGCCGCGGCCTTGTCGAGCGTGCCACGCTCCGTCTCACCGGGGCGGGCCATGCCGGTTCCCGTCATCGTCGGCTGCCCGACGCGGGGACGGCACATGCTGCGTGGATCTGGGGAGTTTCCGTAGCCATTGCCGTCACATCTCCCGTTCTACACCGCCGACCCAATGCACACTATTTCGGACACGCCGCCCGGCCGCCCGCGCAGCCGCCCCGGCGCGGGGTGTCGTGCATTATCGCCCCACTTGCCGCGATTCGGGACCGGTACAGCTTACGTTGTACAACGCATCGAGGTGCGCTGGGGTGTCCTGCACATCACAACAACACACCGATTGGCTTCAAGATTCCTAAGAGAAGCCATAGTTGACTTTTCCTTTGCAGACGCGGCCCCCGCCGGAGCAGTTCCGGCGGGGGCCCTGGGAAGCGGTGGTGATTTTCGCCCAGGTCCGGGTGGACTATTTGCCCGTGAACTTCTCGTACTCCTTGAGGACCTCGTCGGTCGGGCCGTCCATGCGCAGCTCGCCGCGTTCCAGCCACAGGACGCGGTCGCAGGTGTCACGGATCGACTTGTTGTTGTGACTGACGAGAAACACGGTGCCGGCCTCCTTGCGCAGCTCGCGGATGCGCTCCTCGGAGCGCTTCTGGAACTTGCGGTCGCCGGTGGCCAGCGCTTCGTCGATCATGAGGACGTCGTGGTCCTTGGCCGCGGCGATGGAGAAGCGCAGGCGGGCCGCCATGCCGGAGGAGTAGGTGCGCATGGGGAGGGTGATGAAGTCGCCCTTCTCGTTGATGCCGGAGAAGTCGACGATCTCCTGGTAGCGCTCCTTGATCTGCTCGCGGGTCATGCCCATCGCGAGCCCGCCCAATATGACGTTCCGCTCGCCGGTGAGGTCGTTCATCAGGGCCGCGTTGACGCCGAGGAGGGAGGGCTGGCCATCGGTGTAGACCTTGCCCTTCTCGGCCGGGAGGAGACCGGCGATGGCGCGCAGCAGGGTCGACTTGCCGGAGCCGTTGGAGCCGATCAGACCGATGGCCTCGCCTCGGTAGGCGACGAAGGAGACGCCCTTGACGGCGTGCACCTTGCGCACACCGCGTTCCTCGCCGCGCCGCACGATGCGGCTGAGCGCGGCGGTCGCGCTGCCCTTGCCGCTCTTGGTGCCGTTGACGCGGTAGACGATGTGCAGTTCGTCCGCGATGACGGTGGGGATCTGGTCGCGCGGGGTCAGGTCAGCCACGGCCGTACCTCTCCTCCGCCTTCCAGAAGTACACGAAGCCTCCCAGGGCGCACAGCAGAGCCCAGCCGCCCGCGGCCGCCCAGACGTGGTCGGGCAGGTTCTCGGAGCCGTAGCCCTCGATGAGGGCGAAGCGCATCAGGTCCATGTAGATCGCGGCCGGGTTCCATTGGAGAACGTTCGCGATCCACTGCGGCTTGTCCTCGAGCATGATCGGGATGGAGAACATCACGCCGGAGCCGTACATCCACGTACGCATCACGAACGGCATGAGCTGCGCGAGGTCCGGGGTCTTGGCACCTGCCCGGGCCACGATCAGGGCGAGGCCGGTGTTGAAGAGGAACTGGAGGGCGAGCACCGGGAGGATCAGCGGCCAGGACAGGTCCGGGTAGCTGCCGAAACCGACCACCACGGCGAACACCACGAGCATCGATGCCAGCAGCTGCTGGAGCTGCTGGAGCGCGAAGGAGACCGGCAGCGAGGCGCGCGGGAAGTGCAGCGCGCGGACCAGACCCAGATTGCCGGAGATCGCGCGGACGCCCGCCATCACCGAGCTCTGCGTGAAGGTGAACACGAACACGCCCGTGACCAGGAACGGGATGTACACGTCCTTCGACATGCCGCGGCCGGCGTTCAGGATGACGCCGAAGATGAAGAAGTACACCGCCGCGTTCAGCAACGGGGTGGCCACCTGCCACAGCTGGCCGAGCTTCGCCTGGCTGTACTGGGCGGTCAGCTTCGCCCGCGAGAAGGCGAGGATGAAGTGACGCCGGTCCCAGAGCTGGCGGACGTACTCGATGAGTGATGGGCGGGCGCCGCTCACGGTCAGCCCGTACTTGGCGGCGAGCCGTGCCGCCGTGAGGCCTTCGTCGGGCGGTAGGGGCGCGCTCACCGCGACCGTACCGTCGTGCGTTGTCTCACTCACTAGTGGATACTTTCGTCTTCGAGATGCGCAGCCTGTGGGGGCATGGCAGGAGCCGGGGATCAGGGTAGGGCCCGGTTGCTCCCGGATACGAGCTTGTCAGATGACAGGGGGCCGGCCCAGTCGAGTCAGCCGCCACACCGTACGCCACTTCATGGGCCGGCGCGGTCCGCACGGCGTGCTCCAGCCTTCTCTGAAGCCGCCGAACCACGCCCGCAGAGCGGACCGCGAGGGGCGGCGCAGCAAGGTGAGCAGCAGCCAGACGCCGAGGTAGACCGGGATGAGGAGCGCGGGCAGGTTGCGGCGGGCGAGCCACACGCGGTTGCGGGCGACCATGCGGTGGTAGACCGCGTGCCGCGAGGGCGCGGTCGTCGGGTGGTAGAGCACCATGTCGGACCGGTAGTCGATCATCCAGCCCGCGTCGAGGGCCCGCCATGCGAGGTCGGTTTCCTCGTGGGCGTAGAAGAACGCCTCCGGCAGGCCGCCGACTTCGGCGAGCACTTGGGTGCGTACGGCGTTGGCGCCGCCGAGGAAGGTGGTGACCCGGGAGGAGCGCATGGGGTCGGAGGCGCGCAGCCTGGGCACGTGGCGGCGCTGGGTTATGCCGGTGTCCGGGTCGGCGATGCGGAAGCTGATGATGCCGAGCTTCGGGTCGGTCTCGAAGGCCGTGCGGCACAGCTCGGCGGTGTCGTGGCTCGCGAGCAGGCCGTCGTCGTCCAGGAAGAGCAATATGTCGACATCGCGGCCGCTGGGCCCGAAGGCCTCGATGCCGACGTTGCGGCCACCGGGGATGCCGAGGTTCTCCGGCAGTTCCACGGTCCGTACGCCTTCGGGGACGTCCGGGACGGGCGAGCCGTTGCCGACGACGACCACCTCGACGTGGTCGCCGTCCTGCTTGGCGATCGAGTCGAGCAGGGCCCGCAGTTCGTCCGGGCGGTTGCCCATGGTGATGACGACCGCGCCGACCTTCCTGCCGGGGCTCATCGGAGCCTGCTCGAGGCGAGGATGGAGACGAGGTGCAGCAGGGTCTGCAGGAGCGCGATGCCGGCCAGCACCGCGACGCCGAGCCGGGAGAAGAAGAGGTCGTCCCGGGCCGCGTCCAGGACCGCGAGGACGAGGATCAGCAAGGAAGCCTCGATGCCGAGGACCAGCCGGTGGAACTTGAGCGCCCCGGCGGCCTTGCGGGCCAGCGCCATGCCGGACGAGCGCGGCTCGGACGCCGCCTCCTTGACCGGTGGCAGGCCGCCCTGGTGGCGGGCGACGCCGACCAGGTCGGTCTCGGCCTTGATCAGGATCGCGCCGAGGGCGGCCAGCGTGCCGAGGAAGGCCCAGAGCCAGTCGATCCGCCCGGAGCCCCACAGATCCGCGGCGCGCAGGCCGAAGCCGACGAGCACGGCGGCGTCGGTGAGATAGGCGCCGACCCGGTCCAGGTAGACCCCGCCGAGGGAGAACTGCTGCTTCCAGCGGGCGATCTCGCCGTCGACGCAGTCGAGCAGCAGGTAGAGCTGGACGCACACCACGCCGAGCACGGCCCCCGGGATCCCCGGCACCAGGAGCGCCGGGGCCGCGAGGACCCCGAAGACGGTCATCAGGTACGTGAGCTGGTTGGGCGTGACCTGGGTGTTCACCAGGTAGCGGTCGACCCGCAGGGACACCTCACGCATGTAGAGGCGCCCCATCCAGTGCTCACCGCTGCGCCGGTCCTTCACCCCCGCGGGGTGGACGACCGGGCGGAGTTCAGCTACCGATGGCCTTGACATAGTCGGCGTAGATGTCCTTGATCTGGTCGGTCTTGAGGTCGAGGTGTTCGAGGATCGTGTAGCGGCCGGGCCGGGTCTGAGGGGCGTACTCCACGACCCGGACGAACTCGTCCGCGGTGAAGCCGATCTCCTCCGGCAGGACCGGCAGTCCGTGCCGGCGCAGCACCTCGGCCATGTAGGCCGACTCCTCGTGCGCGCCCCGGAGGTACATCGCGAAGGCCGCGCCCAGGCCGCACCCCTCGCCGTGGGCGGGGGCGCGCTTGGGGTAGAGCACGTCGAAGGCGTGGTGGATCTCGTGGCAGGCCCCGGAGCACGGCCTCGTGTCACCGGAGACCGACATGGCGATACCGCTGAGGACCAAGGCCTCGGCGAGCACCTGGAGGAAGCCGTTGTCCCCGATGCCGCCCGGGTGGCGCAGCACCGCCTCGCCGGCCTGGCGGGCCATCGCCGCGGCGAGGCCGTCGACCTTCTCGCCCTTGACGCGGTTGGCGAGCTCCCAGTCGGCGACCGCGGAGAGGTTGGAGATGGCGTCGCCGATGCCGGAGCGCACGAAGCGCGCGGGGGCCTCACGGATCACGTTGAGGTCGATGACGACCGCGATCGGGTTCGGCACACCGTAGGAGCCGCGGCCCGCGTCGTTGTCGAGGGTGGCGACCGGGGAGCACAGGCCGTCGTGCGCGAGGTTGGTGGCGACGGCCACCAGCGGGAGGCCGACGCGCGCCGCCGCGAACTTGGCGCAGTCGATGATCTTTCCGCCGCCGAGACCCACGACCGCGTCGTAGTGGCCGGCCCTGATGTCGCCCGCCAGCCGGATCGCGTCGTCGATGGTGCCGCCGCCCACCTCGTACCAGGTGGCCCCCGGAAGCGAAGGGGCGATGCGCTCGCGCAGCCGGGCTCCGGAACCACCGCTGACCGCGATGGCCAGCTTGCCGGAGTGCGAGATGCGCTCGTCGTCGAGCACACCGGCCAGGTCGTCGAGGGCGCCGGGGCGGATGTCGACGACGACCGGCGAGGGGATGAGCCGGGTCAGTACTGGCACGCGATCTCCCGTCCACGGGCGAGATCGTCGTGATTGTCGATCTCGACCCATTTGACGTCGCCGATCGGCGCCACGTCGATCCTGAAGCCGCGGCCCACGAGTTCCTGGTAACCGTGCTCGTAGAACTGCTGCGGGTCCGCCTCCCAGACCGTCTTGAGCGCGTCGGCCAGTTCGGGGGCGGCGTCGCCCTCGATGAGGGTGACGCCGATGTACTCGCCGGTCGCCTCGGCGGGATCCATCAGCTTGGTGATCTTCGTCATGCCCTTCTCGGGGTCCACGACGACCTTCATCTCCTCGTCCGCGAGGGACTTCACGGTGTCGAGGGCGAGGATGATCTTCTTGCCGTCGCCGCGGGCGGCGAGCAGCGTCTTCTCGACGGAGACCGGGTGCACGGTGTCGCCATTGGCGAGGATCACACCGTCTTTGAGGGCGTCACGGCCGCACCACAGGGAGTAGGCGTTGTTCCACTCCTCGGCCTTGTCGTTGTCGATGAGGATCAGCTTGAGGCCGTACTTCTGCTCCAGGGCCGCCTTGCGCTCGTAGACGGCCTCCTTGCGGTAGCCGACGATGATCGCGACCTCGGTCAGGCCGATCTCGGCGAAGTTGCCGAGGGTGAGGTCGAGCACCGTGATGCTGTCCTCTATACCCGCCGGCCCCACCGGCACCAGAGCCTTGGGAAGGCTGTCGGTGTGGGGGCGCAGACGCCGACCGGCGCCGGCCGCCAGCACGAGGCCGATCATGCGGGTTCTCCTTCGTCGTGTACGGCGGGCGCCCCTGCGGACACCCAGAAGCGGATGCTCTCGACGAGCACCACCAGGGCGACGGCCACGGCGAGAACCGTGAGCGCGACCGTGAACTGCGAGGCGGTGAGCACCGCGGCCAGGACGACGACGATCAGCGTCCGCCCTTCGTGCCCCGCGATGGCGCGCACCAGCCAGGCCGGGGACGCTCCGGCGTTGCCGCGGATGCGGTACACCGTGTCGTAGTGATGGTAGGCGACGGCCCCCACCAGGCCGAAAGCCGCGGGAAGCGCTCCGTTCACGTCCGCTTTGGCCGCCAGTACCAGGACGGTGCCGTATTCGGCGGCCCGGAACAGCGGGGGGACCAGCCAGTCGAGGGCGCCCTTGAGGGGGCGGTACAGCGCCTGGCCGGCGGTGACGGTGTACACGACGGCACCCACGACCGGCGCCCAGGTCACGCCGGAGAACAGGGCCACGGTGAGGACGGCCGTGCCGGCGAGCGCCACCAGCAGCGGGGAGCCGAGGCGGGCGCGGGTGGCACGCGCTACGAGGGAGGCGAGCGGCCCGTTGTCCGCGAGGTCCGCCAGCGCCTGTGCCGCCCGGTCGGTCCGCGTGGCCTTGCGCGTCAGGGAGCGCAGCACGCGGCCAGCCGTGGTGTAGACCGCCGCGAAGGCGCACCCGATGAGCAGCGCGTAGAAGGTGATACGAGGAGTCGTGGCCGCCGTGAGGATCGCGATCATCGCCCAGCGCTCGCCGATGGGCAGGACGATCATGCGGCGCACCCAGACCGTCCAGCCCACGCTGTCCAACTTGTCCGAAAGGGCGGCCGTGGGGCTGGTGTTGGCGGTGGCGTCGTGGTTGGCCTCGTTGAAGGAGAAGTCCACGACGTGGCGGCAGGTCTGCAGGACCATCGCGCCCAACGCCAGGGCCCATACGTCGTCGCCGCCGCGGGCGGCCCCTAGGGCGAGGCCCGCGTAGTAGGCGTACTCCTTGGCCCGGTCGAAGGTGGCGTCCAGCCAGGCGCCGAGCGTCGAGTACTGAAGGGAGTAGCGGGCGAGCTGTCCGTCGGTGCAGTCCAGGACGAACGAGGCGATCAGCAGGAGGCCGGCGGCGATGAAGCCGCCGCGGGTGCCGGTGGCCGCGCAGCCCGCCGCGATCAGCGCGGTGATCAGGGAGGCGGTGGTGACCTGGTTCGGGGTCAGGCCCCGGCGGGCGCACCAGCGGGCGATGTAGCGGGAGTAGGGGCTGACGCAGTAGGTGGTGAAGAAGCCGTCGCGGGCCTTCACGGCCGACTTCAGGCGTACGGCCTCGTCGTCGACGGCGGCGACGGACTGCCGTGCCTCGTTGCGGGCCTGCGGGTCGGCCGGGACCTCGGCGACCAGGCTGCCGAGCTCGGGCCGGTGCACATCGGTGCCGTCGGCGGCGAGGGCGGTGACGATGCGGTCGGCGAGGCTGTCCACGGCGACCGCGGTGCCGCCGCCCGCCGAGTTCTCGCGGGCCACCGCTCGGGTCAGGGCCTGCCGTCCGGCCGGCTGGGCCGTCACGGCGCCCGGTATCGCGGCGAGCGGGAAGCGGGGGTCGGTGAGGCCGAGGCGCAGCGCGTGGACGTGGCCCACGAAGCGGGCGTCGACCACGGCGACCCGCAGTCCGCCGGGAACCTGGGCGAGGAGCGTCTCCGTGTCGGCGGCGTCGGCGGCGATCCGGACGTCGAAGCCGAGGGAGCGCAGATCGTCCTCGATCGACGATCCGGGGACCGGTTGACCGGTGAGGATGGCGGTCGACAACCGAACTCACTCCCTGGGTGCCGACGCGCGGGCGCCGGTCATGTGCATGGTGGGGGCGCCCTGTGGCGTGGCTTGGCTGCGCCAGGCGGGCGGCATGTCGGCAGAGGTTATCGGATACATGGAAGGCTGCGTTCACCGCCCGTTCATGGGCCGATCAGCACCGTCTCCACCGGTCTTTGCCACGATCATCATGTGCGATCCCGGGCCCCGCCCACAAACTTGCGCCCCCAGACCGGGCATTGGGGACATCGCGCGGGGGCGTCGGAGCCGGGGAACACGTCCTCGCGCCGGACGGCCTCCCGGTCGCCACCGATCGGCCACCGCTCACGCACCCACCCTGACCTGCATAACGTTTACGCAGGTCAGGGCACATGACAACGGTGTTCAGTGCCGCGTTGCCAGTACCCCCCACCCGTAGTTCACTGTGATCCGGGCGGACAACAGGAGGACGTTTTCATGGGGGCTGGGCACGATCACGGGCACGCGCACGGCGCACCGACCGGCGGTACCGCGACCGGGGCGTACCGCGGGAGGCTGCGGGTCGCTCTGTCGATCACGCTCACCGTGATGGTGATCGAGATCATCGGTGGCGTGGTCGCCGACTCGCTCGCGCTGGTGGCCGACGCGGCGCACATGGCGACGGACGCGCTGGGTCTGGGTATGGCGCTTCTCGCGATCCACTTCGCGAGCCGCCCGCCGACCGACCGGCGCACCTTCGGCTACGCCCGGGCGGAGATCCTCGCCGCCCTCGCCAACTGCCTGCTGCTGTTCGGGGTGGGCGGCTATGTCCTGTACGAGGCGATCCAGCGGTTCGTCACGCCGCCCGACACCGAGGGCGGCCTCACCGTCGTGTTCGGCCTGATCGGCCTGGTGGCGAACATGATCTCGCTCACGCTGCTGATGCGCGGGCAGAAGGACAGCCTGAACGTGCGCGGCGCGTTCCTGGAGGTGGCCGCGGACGCCCTGGGCTCGGTCGCGGTGCTGATCTCGGCGACGGTGATCCTGACCACCGGCTGGCAGGCCGCCGACCCGATCGCCTCCCTGGTCATCGCCGTGATGATCGTGCCGCGCACCTGGAAGCTGCTGCGCGAGACCCTGGACGTCCTGCTGGAGGCGGCGCCCAAGGGCGTCGACATGGCGCAGGTGCGCGCCCACATACTGGCCCTGGAGGGCGTCGAGGACGTCCACGACCTGCACGCCTGGACCATCACCTCCGGCATGCCGGTCCTGTCCGCGCATGTGGTCGTGCGCTCCGACGTCCTCAGCGCGATCGGCCACGAGAAGATGCTCCACGAGCTCCAGGGCTGCCTGGGCGACCACTTCGACGTGGGGCACTGCACCTTCCAGCTGGAGCCGAGCGGGCACGCGGAGCACGAGGCGCGGCTCTGTCACTGACACGGGCGCGCGGTCGCTGACGCGCGCCCCGCGCGGAATGCAGCGATCCGGCGCACGGTTGCGTCCTCATGCTCACAGCCCCGTTCCCGACGGTTCCGCGTCCGCCGCGCCGGGCACGATGAACAGCCGGGAGTGCCGGATTCGTGCGGCACACTTGGGGCGCGAAGACCGATGTGAAGGATGGGTATGCCGATCACACCTGCCACCGCGACGCACAGTCCGTCGAACGGCACCGCAGACGCGATCTTGCTGGAACTGGTCGATGAGAACGGTGTGACGATCGGCACCGCGGAGAAGCTCGCCGCGCATCAGCCGCCGGGGCAGTTGCACCGCGCCTTCTCCGTCTTCCTCTTCGACGAGCAGGGCCGGCTGCTGCTCCAGCAGCGCGCGCCGGGCAAGTACCACTCCCCCGGCGTCTGGTCCAACACCTGCTGCGGCCACCCCTACCCCGGCGAGGCCCCCTTCGCGGCGGCCGCCCGGCGGACGTACGAGGAGTTGGGTGTCTCCCCCTCGCTGCTCGCGGAGGCGGGCACGGTCCGCTACAACCACCCGGACCCGGCCTCGGGACTGGTCGAGCAGGAGTACAACCACCTCTTCGTCGGGATGGTGCAGTCCCCGCCGCGGCCGGACCCGGAGGAGGTCGGCGCGACGGCCTTCGTGACGCCCGCCGAGCTGGCCGAACGGCACGCGAAGGACACCTTCTCGTCCTGGTTCATGACCGTTCTGGACGCGTCCCGTCCCGCGGTCAGGGAACTGACGGGCCCGTCGGCCGGCTGGTGAACGGGCTTACGGAACCTGCGCGGGTTTGAGCGGCAGGACGGCCCAGATCACCTTGCCGCCGCTCGCCGTGTGCTCGACGTCGCAGACCCCGCCCGCCTCCCGGGTGATCTCCGTGACCAGAAGCAGTCCGCGGCCTCCGGTCCGGCCGTGGTCGGCCTCCAGGGCGGTCGGGCGGTAGGGGTGGTTGTCCTCCACGGACACCCGCACCCAGTCCGCGCCGACGGCGATCTCCACGGCGAGCGTCGGCGAAAGCAGCGCCGCGTGCCGTACGGCGTTCGTGACCAGCTCCGAGACGATCAGCAGCAGGCCCTGGGCCAGATCGTCCGAGATGGGCACCGCCTGGCGGTGCAGCAGATCCCGTACGGCGTGTCGCGCCTGCGGGACGGAGGCGTCCACGGCGGGAGCGGTGAAGCGCCACACGCCTTCGTACGGCAGCGGATCCGGCGGGCTGGGGTCGGAATCCGGCGGCCCCGGGTCGAGGGGCTCGTCCCTGCCGCCTGCTGGGCGTGGGCCGGACCCGCGCCCATGGTCTTCCATCGTCCGGTCGCCACCCTTGCGCTCGATTGTCGCCACGCATCGAGTGTTGGTAATCAGGCGCTCCATGCCGGAGAACTGAACAGAAGTCAGCGGGTATCGAGCGCTTCTGACCCGTTGGCGTATGACAGGGTCAGTTGTGGGACCGCTCCTGTCCCCCTCGCGCCGCCTTCACGAACTCTTCGGGTTGTACGGGTTTGGGGTGCGGCCTCCAGGGGCTCCTTGATCGGTCCTTCGGCCGGGGCGGATAGCATCCGGCCATGGAGCCGCAGCTGCTGCACGAGGTCGCCGACTCGGTCGCCACCGTCGTCATCCACCATCCGGCCAAGCGCAACGCCATGACGGCCGCGATGTGGCGGGCGCTGCCACCGCTGCTCGACACGCTGGCGGCCGATCCGAGTGTCCGGGCAGTGGTGCTGACCGGTGAGGGCGGCACGTTCTGCGCCGGGGCCGACATCTCCACGCTGCGGGAATCGCCCGAGGAGGCGCAGGGGCTCGCCGGGCGCGCCGAGGAGGCGCTGGCCGCCTTCCCCAAGCCGACGCTGGCGGCGATCCGCGGTCACTGTGTGGGCGGCGGGTCACAGCTCGCGGCGGCCTGCGATCTGCGGTTCGCCGAGGAGGGTTCGCTGTTCGGGGTGACTCCGGCGAAGCTCGGCATCGTGTACGCGGCCTCCTCCACCCGGCGGTTGGTGTCACTGGTCGGGCCCGCGACCGCCAAGTACCTATTGTTCTCCGGTGAGTTGATCGACGCGGAGCGGGCGCTGCGCACGGGTCTGGTGGACGAGGTGCTGCCCGAGGGCGAACTCGCCAAGCGGGTCACGGAGTTCACCCGGATCCTGGCCTCGCGCTCGGAGCTGACCCAGGCCGCGGCCAAGGAGTTCGCGAACGGGCGCACGGACCGGGACGCGTACTGGGCGCAACAGGCGCACGGCAGCGGCGACACCGCGGAGGGGGTCGCCGCTTTCCTGGAGCGCAGGCAGCCGCGCTTCACCTGGACTACGTCAGGATGAAACGGCTCTTGCCGCGCAACTCTTCGACGAGGGGCGCCGGGGCCTTGTGCGGGGAGCCGGTTCGGCCCCGAACCGCTTCATCCGGCGGCGGCGAGCAGCAGCGAGCCGGTGCACACGGACGGCGTCCAGGAGCGTTTCGTTCTCCACCGCCGGATCGCGCCGGTGCGGACGGAGACCAGGCGCCTTGCATGCGGGCCGTGCTCACGCAGCCAGGCCGTCAGGTGCGGGTCGAGGTGCCGGGTGCCCTGGCCGACCGGGACGAGGAGGGTGTGCGGGCCGGGCGCGTCGGCGAGGGAGTGGTCCGGTACGAGAGTCAGGCCGCTGGAGGTGCGCACGGGGCCCGTGCGGCGAGGCCGTACGGATGCGGCAGGAACCCGGGGTGTGGGGCTCGGACCCGGCGAAGACCTCCAGCGGGCCGGTGACATCGAGGCTCTGGACGCCGTCGAAGAGGACGACGAGGACGGTCCGCCGCGCCATGGGTCCGATTCTTGGCGAGCGAGGCGATGGCCGCAATGCCGAGTTCCCCACCTTTTCCGCCATCGGGCGGAGGACCGACCGAGCCAATACCGACTGGTCGGTAATGTACTGGTCATGACTTCTGCCGCCCTCGACGCCCGCGCGCACCGCCGCTGCCACAACGCGCTCAACTCCCTGCACTCGACGCACTACTTCTCGCCCGACCTGGGCCGGGAACTGGGCGCGCTCGGCGTCGCGCACCCCCGGGCCGTCAACTTCGCGGTGCGGGCGGCCGCGCTCGGGCCGGTCGGGGCCGGCACGGTGACGGCGACGTTCTACAAATACAAGCACGAGCTCGTGGCCCGGCACGTGCCCGCCGTGTGGGCGAGCGCCACGCCCGAGCAGATCCTGGTTGCACGCGCGCGTGCCGTCGACGCGACGCTGCGCCGCCTGCTGGGCGAGGAGACGGTCGCGTCCGCGGAGATGACCGAAGCCGCGCGCCTGGCCCTGCGCGCCGTCGAGGCCTGCTCGCGCAGTGCCCGGCCGCTGCACTCCGCCCACGCCGATCTGCCGGTCCCCGAAGAACCGCACCTGGCGTTCTGGCACGCCGCCACGCTGCTGCGCGAGCACCGGGGCGACGGACATCTCGCCGTGCTGATGGCGGCGGGGCTCGACGGTCTGGAGGCCATGGTGACCCATACGGCGACCGGCAAGGGCATGACGCCGAAGTGGGTGTTCACCACCCGCGGCTGGACCCAGGAGGACTGGGACGCCGCGGTCGGGCGGCTGCGGGAGCGCGGGCTGCTGGACGAGGCCGGTGAGCTGACGGAGCAGGGCCGCGCGCTGCGGGAGGAGATCGAGCGGGAGACGGACCGGCTGGACCGGGCCCCGTACGAGCACCTGGGTGCGGACGGCGTCACGCGCCTGACGGAGCTCGCCACGGTGTTCGTCCGCACCGCGCTCGGCGCCGGCGCCTTCCCGGCCGACCTGCTCGGCAAGCGCTGAGGGGCTGGGCGAGACAGCGCGGCCCGGTACTGCGGAGCATGTCGGGCCCTTGCCGAGGTACTCGGTCCTCGCCCGGTCGTGGTGGCCGGGAGAGGAAAGGTGAGACTCGTGTTCCGTGCGATCGCAGACGTACTGCGCCAGATCGGTGGGGCCGTCGCCACCGTCGTGACACTGCCCTTCCGGGCACTGGCCCGGCTCTTCGGCGGCGCCTCGGACTCGACCCGCAGTCGACGGGTCTGAAGCCGCGGAATCTCAGGCCGCAGGGGCTGATTCCGCTCTTTCCCGGTGTGGCTGGTCGAGATTGTTGTCACTCGATGACGGATCTGTGCTGATCGACCGCCCCGGCAAGGTCGTCGCCAAGGTTCCTGTCCGTTCCCCGCTGTTCGAGTGGCTTCCGGAGCGCGACGCGGTGCTTCTCAGCCCGATCCCGCCCGGAGTGGGTCGTGTGCGGCGTTCGGACCCCATCGCGCGCGCAGCCACAGGGTGATCGCTCCCGAGAGCAGCAGGGTGAGCACGCCACCGGTGAGCAGGGCTGTGCGCGTGCCCGCCCACTCGGCGAGGGCACCGATCAGGAGGGCGCCGACCGGGCCGCTGCCGTAGAAGACGGAGTTCTGCACGGCAAGCACTCGGCCCCGTACGTGGGGCTCCGACCGAAGTTGCAGAGCGACCGCGGACACCGTGGTGCAGAGCATGGAGGTGGCGCCGGCCGGGACGAGCAGCAGGGCGAAGGCGAGGTAGCCGGGAGCGAACGCGGTGATCGCCCCGGTCAGCCCCGTGCAGGCACCGAGGGCCACGACCGTCCCACCGCCCGGGTCGGGGAAGCGGGCGGTCAGCAGTGCGCCCAGCAGACAGCCCACGGTGACCATCGCGGGAAGCAGACCATACTCGGCGGGGCCGAGGCCGAAGATCTCCGTGGCCATGAGTGCGTTGGTCACTGTGAACTGCACGCCCACCGAGCCGACCACCGCGGACACGGCCACCACAGCCAGGAGGTGCCCGTTGGCCCGCACGGCTGTCAGGCCGGGCAGAAAGGCGCGCGACGCCGCACCGGCCGGGGTGCGTCGGGAGGGCACGCGGATGCGCAGCAGCACGGCCACGACGGCAAGGAAACTGAGCGAGTCGACGACGTACACCCAGCCGAGGCTCGCCCGCCCGATGAGCAGGCCGGCGAGCAGCGGCCCGGCGATCTGCCCGGTGTTGAACAGCGCCGTGTAGAGGCCGATCGCACGGGACAGCCGGGTCTCGCCGACGAGGTCGGCGAGGAGCCGCTGCCGGGCGGGGTGGGTCACGACGGTGACGAGTCCGGTCAGGAACGCCAGCAGGTACACATGCCAGGCCCGCACGGCACCGGAGAAGGCCAGCACCGCCGTGACCGCGGACAGCAGGGCCTGGACGCTCTGTGTGACGAGCATGACCCGCCGCCGGGGCAGCCGGTCGGCGAGCCAGCCGCCCCAGGCGCTGAAGAGCAGCATCGGCGCGAGCTGGAAGGTGGCCAGCAGCCCGAGCAACGACCCCTTCGCGCCGGTGGTTTCGAGGAGCAGCCAGGACTGCGCCACCTTCGCCATGGACGTGCCCAGGCTGGAGACCAGCTGGCCCACGGCGATGGACCGGAAGGCGCGGAGTCTCAGCGGCGCCAGGAAGCCCTCGTCGTTGGACCGGCCCGTCGGATGCACGTCGGAGTCGGCGCTCGACGTCACACGTCGTCCTCGGGGTCCAGCCACAGACGTCGGATGACACGCCGTCCGGTGAAGGCGTGACGGCGATGCAGCACGGTCCAGTTGTCGAGCAACAGACCGTAGCCTGCCCGGAGTTCGCCCACGGACACCGTGCTGTGCGCGGCGGCCGCGCTGATCGCGGCGTGGGCCTTCTCCAGGTCCCCGGCATCACCGGCCTCGGTCATCCGGTCCCGACGGTAGCGCAGCCGGCCCGGCGCAAGGCCGGCCACCGGTTCCAGGACCGGGGCCGTGAGCACGCCCTCGGCCGTGCGGAAACCGACGGGTGCCGTCAGCGGCCCGCTGTCCAGGCACTCGGCCGGCAGCAGGTCCAAGGCGCCCCCCGAGTCCGCCTCCTGGACCAGGATCACCATCCAGCGGGGCGGGACGGGCAGAAACGTGGCATCGGTGTGAAACCAGAAGTCACCTGGCTGTGCCGCGAGTTCGGTGCCGTCGCCCCGCATGCCGATGACCAGGTCCCGCTGGACGGCCAGCGGGGCACCGACCAGGGACTCGATCACGGTCGGCAGGCTCTCGCCGGCCGTCTCCCCGTCGTAGCGGAACGTCACGGCACCGGGTTCGCCCTGCCCCCCGGCCGAGGACCACAGGACCTCCCGCGCGACCCCGGTCATCGACCGTGCCCCAGCTTCACGTAGTACATGGCGTCGGCCTCGGTGCCCACGGAGTCCAGGCCCAGCAGGGCGCCGGCCCGGCTCTCGGAGATCGCGGGGGTCAGCCAGCCGACCAGCCCGAGCTGATAGCCGACCTGCAGCAGCTCCTGCGCGAACTCGCCCAGCTGGATGAGGAGGTTGAGGTAGGCGCGGGAGTGCCGGTACAGCCACTGGTAGCGGTTCCACTGGACCGTGATGAACAGGCTGACGCCTCCGCCGCCGATCCAGTTCTGCCCCTGTATGGTCCCGGCGATCTCAGTGACGGAGGGCTCCCGCCCGGTGAAGAGCAGTGCGTTGTCGAAGAAGTCGTACTGGTACACGCCGTTGGGGACGCCTTCGACGCCCTGAACGACCACGTAGAGGTGCAGCCAGGAGTAGAAGGAGTTGAGCAGGTAGTACGGGTCACCGCTCGCCTTGGAGTCCTCGGCGATGCGTACGTTGGCGGTCGCGTGGTGCAGCAGAGCGCCCAGTACCTCCTCGCCGACGGGCAGGTCGGAGAACTTCCGGACGCTGCGCCGGGCGAGCATCGAGTCGAGGCTGGGGGTGAGGGGAGTGTCCGGTGAGGGCAGCCGGTGCACCCGCAGCGGCTCGACCCGGAACCGCTGGGGGTAAAGCTCCGTGCCCTGAAATCCGGAGATCTGCTCCCGGCGGAACTGCGAGAGGCTGCTCAGGGTCCGTCCCTCGCCGACCGGTTCGACGTAGGGCAGATCCATCTGCGAGTACAGCAGATAGGCCGCCCGGGACCAACGCCGTTGCTCCCAGCGGAACATGTGAGCGGCTGTGCGCGCGTCGACCAGCAGTCCGGCCCGGACGGCCTCGTCCTCCTCCGCGGCCGTGTAGCCGGCGGCCTCGGCGCCTTGCCGGGTGCGCGGTTCGAGGTAGAAGTGCAGCAGCTCCCAGGCCCTGAGGCCCAGGGCGCGCAGCCGCGTCCGCTGGGACAGGCCCAGCGCGCAGACAGTGCCCTCGCGCTGCTCGTGCGCGAAGAACAGCGGCGAGGTGACCAGCTGAGTGTCGGTGCGGGGCGGTGTGGGTGCGGAGGTGGTCATACGAGGGTCCCGAGGAAGAGAGGGCTCATACGGTTGACGTCGATGCCGAGCAGCTCGGCGATCCCTGCGTCGTCGAACTTCTGGTACGTGTAGCCGCTGACTCCTAGCCGAGCGATCACGGTGCGGTAGGCCATGAGCGTGTGGCCGACGTCGATGAACGGCGCGCGAGCGGAACGGGCGTCGCGGTAGCGCCACATGGCGCGTTCCACCAGCGAGCAGAACACCAGCAGGCCGAAGGGCTCCTGGTGGTACTTGTCGAACAGGTCGAAGCTCGCCCGACGGAACGCGGCCGAGTGGTCGCCCGGGCGGACCACGTCGAGCCGGTGGTGCTCCACGTTGTAGTGGTGGACCCCGGGCGGGACGGGCGCTTTGGGGAAGGTCACCAAGAACGCCTCCGTGGGATGCCGGGCACCGCCGGAGGGAACGGCCTTGCGCAGGAAGTCGCCCTGGACGGCGAACGGGCGCCGGGCGCGCTCGCCGAACACGACGTCCATCAGCACGGACAGGCCCTCGACTCCGCGCTTCTGTTCAGCAGACAGCTCGGCCAGCAGGGCGTCCGCCGACTCGTCCGCACCGATCTTGCGCAGCTGCACCGACCGGTCGGCCGTGGGCAGCTCCATCGTGATCGCGGGCGGCGCGCTCTGCTGGACGTACTCCTCCATGCGCGCGTCGTCGAGGGAGAAGGCTCCTTCCTCGTCCATCTGGAGGAAGGGATAGTCCCGAGTGGAGGCGTGGTAGCGGTACGCCTCCCCCCAGCCGTACCGGCGCCAGGCGACGGCCTGTGCGGGCTCCTCGTCCGCGGTGAGGAGGACACCTTCGGCGGTCAGGACCTCGAACAGGTCCTCGGCTATGGGGACCAGGGCACGCTCCGCCCGCCAGCGGGCGACGATCTCGGTGCGGGAACCACGGTCCGGCAGCCTGCTGATCGCCAGGGCGACCCGGATGTCACGCAGGATCAACGGCGGCCGGGCGGAGTCGGTCTCAGCGACCAGGAGCCGCTCGCCGTTGATCACGGTCGGGTAGACAAGGAGGGTGGGGTCGGGGACGTAGGTCTGGGTGTCGGAAAGCAAGTTCGAGGTCACACCGGTTCCACTTCTCTTCAGGGACTCTGAGAGCCGGAGTCCGGCAGGCCGTGCCGGGGCCCGGTGAGGCACCCGGCACGGCTGCGGATCAGGTCAGGCGATGCCGTTCTCGCTGAAGGGCAGGGGGGAGTTGCCGTTCTGGATCAGCGCGGCACGCACCGCCGCCTCCGGCGCCCGCTCGACCAGCCCGATGCCGTTCTCGCTGAAGGGCAGGGGGGAGTTGCCGTTCTGGATCAGCGCGGCACGTACCGCCGCCTCCGGGGCCCGCTCGACCAGTTTCTCGGTCATGCTCTTCCTCTCTGTATGGATGGTGCCGGGTCACGGCGGCGACGGACGCCACCGCCGTGGGCCCTCCGCTCCGGCGGAGGGATTCTGTTGGATCACAGGGAAATCCCAGCGATCAAGAACCGAAATGCCACCGTGGATTTGCCGACGGAGGCATCCTTGAGGCCCGAAAACGAATAGCCGCCAAGGTAGGAAGAATTGCGAGATCCATCGTCGGTGAGGCATGCACGCAGAGGAACCTATAATCTTTCAGGGTTGCCCCACGGAACCCCATAAAATGCCTCTGAACTGCCCAAACGACTGCCGATCAGGAGCGTGGAGCAGCCGCTGTCCGAGTTCCCGAATTCGCGTCTTCAGGGCTCCGCGAACTTGCGCGCTTCCAGTGCCCCAGGGCGGTGCTGGGTGGCCACAGCCACTTCTTCACCGCCTCGGTCTTGTGCGTGGCGTAGTTGTCGAGCACCAGGTGCAAGTGCTGCGCTATGACCGACCCGGAGGCGATGTCAAGGGTCGCGAACAGACTGGTCGTGCCGTGGCGCACGTAGTCGTGCGTCATCTTCGCCGGCGTCGTCGGCGCCATGGGCAGCATCGGCCGTGGGCCATCGACCGCGTCGGCCAGTCGGAATCCCCCGACGGCGGCTTCTCGTCCAGGGTCTTGGTCACCAGGGCCTCGATCTGCTCGTCCGTGACCTTCCGCGGCGGCCCCGGACGCGGCCTGTCCGTCAGACCCTCCAGCCGGTCCCTGACGAAGCGGGCCCGCCACATGCGTACCGTCTCCCGCGAGATGCCCAGGTCATCCGCGACCTGCGAGATTCCTGACCGGCTCCAGACTGTCTCGCCCAGTCACACCCGGCCCGCCGGTTGCCGCCCTGAGCCCCGTTTGTCGGTGCCACCTGCCACAATTGCCGCGCAACCTCAGTGAGAAGGCGGTACGGGAACGTGACGACACCCCTCGTAGGGTCCATCGAAGGCAGGATCGCCGAGGAACTCGGCGTACGGGAGCGGCAGGTCAGGGCTGCCGTGGAACTGCTCGACGCCGGTTCTACGGTTCCCTTCATCGCCCGCTACCGCAAGGAAGCGACCGAGATGCTCGACGATGCGCAGCTGCGCACCCTCGAGGAGCGGCTGCGCTATCTGCGGGAGCTGGAGGAGCGGCGGACGGCGATCCTCGACTCGGTGCGTGAGCAGGGCAAGCTCACCGAGGAACTGGAGGCTCGGATCCGGGACGCGGAGACCAAGGCGCGCCTGGAGGACATCTACCTGCCGTACAAGCCCAAGCGGCGTACGAAGGCGCAGATCGCGCGCGAGGCCGGTCTGGAGCCGCTGGCTCAGGGGCTGCTCGGCGACCCGAGCGTGGATCCCCTCGCCGCGGCCGCCGCGTTCGTCGACGCGGACAAGGGGGTCGCCGATCCGCAGGCCGCGCTCGACGGCGCCCGGGCGATCCTCACCGAGCGGTTCTCGGAGGACGCCGACCTGATCGGCGAGCTGCGCGAGCGCATGTGGGTGCGCGGGCGGCTGGCCGCCAAGGTGCGCGAGGGCAAGGAGGAGGCGGGCGCCAAGTTCGCCGACTACTTCGACTTCACCGAGGCGTTCACCGATCTTCCCTCGCACCGGATCCTCGCGATGCTGCGCGGCGAGAAGGAGGAGGTCCTCGATCTCGTCCTGGAGCCGGAGGAGCCGGCTGAGTCCTCGTCGGTTCCTTCGTCGTACGAGGCGATCGTGGCGCACCGGTTCGGGATCGCCGACCGGGGCCGGCCGGGCGACAAGTGGCTTCAGGACACGGTCCGTTGGGCCTGGCGCACCCGCCTCCTGGTGCACCTCGGCATCGACATGCGGATGCGCCTGCGTACGGCCGCCGAGGACGAGGCGGTCAACGTCTTCGCGACGAACCTGCGGGACCTGCTGCTCGCGGCCCCGGCCGGCACGCGCGCGACGCTGGGGCTGGACCCCGGTTTCCGTACGGGGGTGAAGGTGGCCGTGGTCGACGCGACCGGCAAGGTCGTCGCCACGGACGTCATCTACCCGCACGTCCCGGCCAACAAGTGGGACGAGGCCCTGGCCAAGCTGGCCCGGCTGGCGAAGGAGCACGCGGTCGAGCTGATCTCGATCGGCAACGGCACGGCGTCCCGCGAGACCGACAAGCTCGCCGGTGAACTGATCACCAAGCACCCCGAGTTGAAGCTGACCAAGGTGATGGTGTCGGAGGCGGGCGCCTCCGTGTACTCGGCCTCCGCCTTCGCCTCGCAGGAGCTGCCCGACATGGACGTGTCGCTGCGCGGCGCCGTGTCGATCGCGCGCCGGCTCCAGGACCCGCTGGCCGAGCTGGTGAAGATCGACCCGAAGTCGATCGGCGTCGGCCAGTACCAGCACGACCTGTCCGAGGTGAAGCTGTCGCGTTCGCTGGACGCGGTGGTGGAGGACTGTGTGAACGGCGTCGGTGTCGACGTGAACACCGCGTCCGCGCCGCTGCTCTCCCGGGTCTCCGGCATCACCTCCGGCCTCGCCGAGAACATCGTGGCGCACCGCGACGCCAACGGCCCCTTCAAGTCGCGCACGCAGCTCAAGGGCGTGGCCCGGCTCGGCCCGAAGGCGTACGAGCAGTGTGCGGGCTTCCTGCGGATCCGCGCGGGCGACGACCCGCTCGACGCGTCCAGCGTGCACCCCGAGGCGTATCCGGTGGTCCGGCGGATGGTGAACACGGCCGGGCAGGAGGTCGGCTCGCTCATCGGCAACACCGGGGTGCTGCGCTCGCTGAAGCCGCAGGACTTCGTGGACGACACCTTCGGTCTGCCGACGGTGACGGACATCCTCAAGGAGCTGGAGAAGCCCGGGCGCGACCCGCGGCCCGCGTTCAAGACGGCCACCTTCAAGGAGGGCGTCGAGAAGATCTCCGACCTGGCGCCCGGGATGATCCTGGAGGGCGTGGTCACGAATGTGGCGGCCTTCGGGGCGTTCGTGGACGTCGGGGTGCACCAGGACGGTCTGGTGCACGTCTCCGCCATGTCGAAGACGTTCGTCAAGGACCCGCGGGACGTGGTGAAGTCCGGCGACATCGTCAAGGTGAAGGTGCTGGACGTCGACATCCCGCGCAAGCGGGTCTCGCTGACGCTGCGGCTGGACGACGAGGCGACCGAGCCGGAGCAGCGGCAGGGCGGGGGCGGGCGGCCCCAGCGTGGGGGACGTGCTCCTCAGCAGCGGCAGCAGCCACGCCAGGGGCGGCGTGACGGTGGAGGCTCGCGCCAGGCAGCACCGCCTCCCGCCAACAGCGCGATGGCCGATGCGCTGCGGCGGGCGGGGCTGGCGGATCCCAAGGGGCGCTGAGGCCCCGCGAGACGGCCGAGGTGACGGCAGCGCCTAGCGCTCCGTCACCTTGCCGTCCGTCACCTCGAAGCGGCGTGTCACATGGACCGCGTCCAGCATGCGCCGGTCGTGGGTGACCAGCAGGAGCGTGCCCTCGTAGGCGTCGAGGGCCGACTCCAGCTGCTCGATGGCCGGCAGGTCGAGGTGGTTGGTCGGCTCGTCGAGGACGAGCAGGTTGACGCCCTTGCCCTGGAGCAGGGCTAGGGCCGCCCTCGTGCGTTCGCCCGGGGAGAGGGTGGACGCCGGGCGCAGGACATGGTCCGCCTTCAGGCCGAACTTGGCGAGGAGGGTGCGGACCTCGGCCGGCTCGGTGTCCGGGACGGCCGCGCAGAACGCGTCCAGCAGCGCTTGTGAGCCGTGGAACAGCTTGCGGGCCTGGTCGACCTCGCCGACCAGGACGCCGGAGCCGAGGGCGGCGCTGCCCGCATCCAGCGGGACGCGGCCCAGCAGGGCGCCGAGGAGGGTCGACTTGCCCGAGCCGTTCGCTCCGGTCACCGCGACCCGGTCCGCCCAGTCGATCTGGAGGGTCACCGGGCCGAGGACGAAGCCGTCGCGCCATACCTCGGCGTCCCGGAGGGTCGCGACGACCGCGCCGGAGCGCGGGGCCGACGCGATCTCCATGCGCAGCTCCCACTCCTTGCGCGGTTCCTCGACGGTGTCGAGGCGTTCGATCATGCGCTGGGTCTGGCGGGCCTTCGCGGCCTGCTTCTCGCTGGCCTCGCTGCGGAACTTGCGGCCGATCTTGTCGTTGTCGTTGTTCGCCTTGCGGCGCGCGTTCTTCACGCCCTTGTCCATCCAGGAGCGCTGCATCTGGGCCCGGTCCTGGAGGGCGGCCTTCTTGTCGGCGTACTCCTCGTAGTCGCCGCGGGCATGCCGGCGGGCGACCTCCCGCTCTTCCAGGTAGGCCTCGTAGCCGCCGCCGTAGAGGGTGATCTGCTGCTGGGCCAGGTCGAGTTCGAGGACCTTGGTGACGGTGCGGGTGAGGAACTCGCGGTCGTGGCTGACGACGACCGTGCCGGCGCGCAGGCCGCTCACGAAGCGTTCGAGGCGCTCCAGGCCGTCCAGGTCGAGGTCGTTGGTCGGCTCGTCCAGCAGGAAGACGTCGTAGCGGGACAGGAGGAGGGAGGCGAGGCCGGCGCGTGCCGCCTGGCCGCCCGACAGGGAGGTCATCGGCTGGTCCAGGTCGACGGCCAGGCCCAGCGTGTCGGTGACCTCCTCCGCCCGCTCGTCGAGGTCGGCTCCGCCCAGGCCGAGCCATCGCTCCAGGCTGGTGGCGTACGCGTCGTCGGCGCCCGGTGCCCCGTCGACCAGCGCCTGCGTCGCCTCGTCCATCGTCCGCTGGGCCTCGGCGACGCCGGTGCGGCGGGCGAGGAAATCCCGGACGGTCTCGCCGGGCCGCCGCTCGGGCTCCTGCGGCAGATGGCCGACGGTCGCGCTCGGCGGGGACAGCCGCAGCTCGCCCTCCTCCGGGGCGGTGAGGCCGGCGAGCATCCTGAGCAGGGTGGACTTGCCCGCGCCGTTGGCTCCGACCAGTCCGATCACATCGCCGGGCGCGACGACGAGGTCGAGCCCGGTGAACAGGGAGCGGTCGGCGTGGCCGGCGGCGAGGTTCTTGGCGACGAGGGTGGCAGTCATCAGACCGCCGATGATAGTGGCCTTTCTCGGCGGTCCGCGTCCGGGTTTTTCAGTGCGCCATCGCCTCGACCAGCACACTCCCCGCCGTCCGCGCCACCACGAAGGACTCCCCCTTCACCGCCTTGGCGTCCAGGGCGATGCGGTGCCGGCCCGGTTCCAGGATGCCGTCGAAGAGCTCGTGGGTGTGGGTGCGGTAGAGGCGGTCGAGGCGGTACGCCGTGAGGCGGACCCGGCACGGCGAGGTGACTTCGATGCCCGCCTCGCCGTTCGCGGCGACCAGGTGGGTGAGACGGCGCTGTTCGAGCGGGCTGCGGTCCAGGGCGTGTTCGATCTGGGCGACGAGGAGCGGGACGATCGGGGCGAGACCGTCGACGTAGGCCACCTCGACGCCGGCGCGTTCGAAGGATCCGCGCACGGAGGCACGTTCCTCCTGGGTGATCGCGCGGCCGAAGGCGACGGCGCCGTAGGCGCGCAGTTCCTCGGCGGGGACGTCCCGCGCGTCATGGGTGATGTCGGCGCCGATGCCGATGGTGCGCAGCGCGGCGGCGAGCTTGGCCAGGACGGCGACGCGGGCGCCGATCAGCAGGACGCGGCGGCGCGTGCCGACGGAGCCGTCCAGCAGGGAGGCCAGGGCTTGCCGGTACGCGCCGCCCTGGAAACGGAAGGGCCCGATGCCGTGGTAGCCGTTGAGCTCCAGGTCGGCGTGTTCGTCGGTCTGCCAGGCGAAGTCCCGCCAGATGAAGTCGTCGCCGTCGCGGTCGATCACCGCGGTGACGGCGCCGCAGCCCAGGTCCTCGCACTCGGGGCAGCCGTAGATGACGTAGCGGCCGCCGGGCAGCGGCGCCGGCGTCTCCCGGAGCAGGCTGCGGACCTGGGCGGTGAAGATCGCGGGCGGGACGTCGGAGGCGAGCGGGGAGACGGCGTCGAGGTCGGAGAGCTGGAAGAGGAGCGGGCGGCCGTCGACGACGAAGTCCACGAAGTCCCGGTGTACCTGGTAGTCACCGTTGGCGAGGACTCCACCGGCACGCATCGCCGGTGCCAGGCCGAAGGTCGCGTATGCGGCAGACATGCTGTGAGTATCCCCAGCGCGGGGACGATTGAGCACGGCATGGCACATTCCGCTACGGTCCCCGCGTGGAGAGTGAACGCAAGGACGCCGTCGTCGTGGTCGGCGGCGGTGTCATCGGACTGACGACGGCCGTCGTGCTCGCCGAGCGGGGCAGGCGGGTGCGGGTGTGGACGCGGGATCCGGCCGAGCGGACCACCTCGGCGGTTGCCGGGGCGCTGTGGTGGCCGTACGCGATCGAGCCGGCCGCGCTCGCGCGCGGGTGGGCGCTGCGGTCACTGGACCTCTACGAGGAGTTGGCGGCACGGCCCGAACTGACCGGCGTACGCCTGGTCGAGGGGGTGATGGGCGAGGCGGATCCGGACGGGGCTGAGGCGTGGGCTCGGGCCCGGGTGCCGGGGCTGCGGGCGTCGACGGACGCGGAGTACACCGGGACGGGGATGTGGGCCCGGCTGCCGCTCATCGACATGTCGACTCATCTGCCGTGGCTGCGGGAACGGTTCCTCGCGGCGGGCGGTTCGATCGAGACGCGTACGGTCTCGGACCTGAGCGAAGTCGAAGCGCCGGTCGTGGTCAACTGCACCGGCCTCGGCGCCCGCGCACTCGTACCGGATCCCTCCGTGCGGCCCGTGCGCGGGCAGCTGGTCGTCGTGGAGAACCCCGGCATCCGCACCTGGCTGGTCTCCGAGACCTCCGGGGAGACGTCGTACTTCTTCCCGCAGCCCGGCCGGCTCCTGCTCGGCGGCACGGCGGACGAGGACGACTGGTCACTGGAGCCGGATCCGGCCGTGGCGGAGGCGATCGTACGGCGGTGTGCCGCATTGCGGCCCGAGATCGCCGGGGCGCGGGTGCTGGAGCACCGGGTGGGGCTCAGGCCCGCCCGGGACGCGGTCCGGCTGGAGCGGGAACTCCTCGCTGACGGGCGGGTGTTGGTGCACAACTACGGTCACGGCGGGGCGGGGGTGACGGTGGCCTGGGGGTGCGCGGAGGAGGCGGCCGGGCTCGTCTCCGGCGACGTGCCGCCCGGCGGGTGAGCGCAGTGCGGGGCGGTGGCCCCGCACTGCTTCGGTCAGCCGAGGCCGAGCTTGAGCAGGAGTTCGGTGAGCTCGACCGGCATGGTGATCATGCAGTCGTGGCCGGTCGCCAATTCCCACACCTGCGCTGGGCTGCCGTTGGGCTGTATCGCGGGGACGGGTCGCCGGGGAAAACGTTCCTGCCCGCCGGCAACGCAGTGGATGTGCGTCCGCGGGATGGTGTTCACGGCCGGGTTGTCCAGTCGGACCGGTTGCTGGAGGCAGCGCACCGACTGGTCCGACAGCATCGCGCGCAGCCAGGCGGCGTCCGCCGGGTCGGTGACCCCGAACAGACCCGGGGCCCCGGGTATCTCGAGGGGCGGCGGAACCCGCCAGCCGATGTCGGACTTCGCGGCGAGGTCGATCAGGACCTGGGTCGCGGGGAGGACATCGGCCGCGCTCTCGCCGTCCTGAGGGACCATCGCGTCGAGGTAGACCAGATGTGCGATCCGGTCCGGGACCTGGTGGGCCGCGGACGAGATGACCAGCCCGGCGTAGCTGTGTCCCACGAGGATCACCTCGGTGAGGTCCTCCTCGGTGATCAGCCCGACGATGTCGTCGACGTGTGTGTCGAGCCCCACCTCGCGGCTGAGCAGATGCGCCTTGTCGCCGTGGCCGGTCAGCGACGGCGCGAGGACCCGATGTCCGGCCGACTCCAGTAACGGGACCACCCGCTCCCAGCACTGTCCGCTGTGCCAGGCACCGTGTACCAGCAGATACGTCGACATGGTTTCGCTCCTTTGCGTCGGGTCGGTGGACCGCTGAGCACGCTGCCATCCGGATTCCGGCCGAGCCAGGGTCCCCGCGATCCTGGGGGTGACAGGACCAGGCACGCGCGCGGCCGCGGAAATTACAGTGCGGAGATGACCCACGAACCGAATCCGCTGGGCGAGTTCGTGCGCGCCCGCCGTGAGCTCGTCACCCCTGAACAGGTCGGGATCCCCGCTGTGGGGGTACGGCGCGTGCCGGGTCTGCGCCGGGAAGAGGTCGCGATGCTCGCGGGCATCAGCGCCGACTACTACCTGCGCCTGGAACAGGGCCGCGACCGCAACCCCTCGGTGCAGGTCCTCGAGGCCATCGCCCGGGTGCTGCGGCTCGACGACGACGCGACAGCGCACCTGCTGCGCCTCGGCGCCCCCAGACCCCGACGGCACCGGCGCCGACGCCCGAAGGAGACCGTCCCTTCGGGCATCGCCCAGCTCGTCGCCACGCTCCCGCTCCCCGCGTTGGTCGAGGGCCGCTACCTCGACGTCCTCGCCGCCAACGCCTTGGCGACCGCTCTGTCGCCACGCCTGGTGGCGGGAGCCAACCGCCTGCGGGATCTGTTCCTCGACCCCGCCGAGCAGGCCCTCCACCCGGACTGGGAGGACGCCGCCGTCAGCATGGTCGCCGGCTTCCGCGAGTCCGTCGGCACCGACACGGACGACCCCCGATTCATCGAGCTCGTGGGCGAACTCGCCCTCGCCAGCCCCCGGTTCAGTCAGCTCTGGGCCCGCCACGACGTGGACGCGTGCGAAGGCAGGCCCAAGTACATCGACCACCCGCAGGTCGGTGGCCTGCGGCTGAACCGGGAGAGGCTGGGCATCAGCGGCACGGCAGGCCAGGCGCTCGTCGTCTTCCACCCGGACCCCGGCACGGACAGCGCCGACAAACTGGCACTCCTCGCCTCCGCCACGCAGAAACCGGCCGCGCATCGAGGCACAGCCGCCGACGGACAGGCACGAGCGGATGCCAACCGCGGTGAGTCTGTCCGCCGGCCGGTGGACGACGACGATCGATAGCCGCATCGACAGGCGATGGCCGGTGCTCAGCCGTGGTCGTGGCCCACTGGGTCGCCCTCCGTGTCCGTGCCGGGGCCGGGACCGACCCTGATCTCGAACTCGCCGTCGTACTTCTTGTGCCCCTCGATCACGGCGAGTCCGACGGCCTCGGATCCCATTTGGCCGCGCACGATGACCGGATCGCTGCGCAGATCGCGCATGAGGGCGACGCACATACCGATCATCACGAGGACGAAGGGCGCGGCGGCCAGGATCGTGAGGTTTCGCAGGCCGGTGAGCGCGTCGCCCTGGCCGCTGCCGACGAGCAGCATGATCGCGGCGACGGCTCCGGTCACCATCCCCCAGAACACGACGACGAAGCGGCCGGGTTCCAGGGCGCCCTTCTGGGAGAGCGTGCCCATCACGATGGACGCGGCGTCGGCACCCGAGACGAAGAAGATGCCGACCAGGATCATCACGAGCAGACTGGTGACGGTCGCGATGGGGAACTCCTGTAGCACACCGAAGAGTTGCCCTTCGGGGGTCGATTCGCCGCCGAGCGCGCCACCCTCCTTGACCTTCATCGCCGTACCGCCGAAGACCGCGAACCAGACGAGGCTGACGGTGCTGGGCACGAGGATGACGCCGCCGACGAACTGCCGGATGGTGCGGCCCCGGCTGATGCGGGCGATGAACATGCCGACGAAGGGCGTCCAGGAGATCCACCAGGCCCAGTAGAAGACGGTCCAGCCGCTGAGCCATTCCGCGACGCCCTCGCCGCCGCTGGCCTCGGTGCGGCCTGCGAGCTGCGGCAGGTCACCGAGGTAGGAGAAGATCGACGTCGGCAGCAGGTCGAGGACGATGACCGTCGGGCCCACGACGAAGACGAAGACCGCGAGCAGCAGGGCGAGCACCATGTTGATGTTGGACAGCCACTGGATGCCCCGCTCGACGCCGGAGACGGCCGAGGCGACGAAGGCCAGGGTCAGCACGGCGATGATGGAGACGAGCAGGCCGGTGCTCACGTCGTCCATCCAGTCCAGCTCCTGGAAACCGGAGCCGATCTGGAGCGCGCCCAGGCCCAGCGAGGCCGCGGAGCCGAACACGGTGGCGATGATCGCGAGGATGTCGATCACCCGGCCCCAGGCGCCGTTCGCGTGCTTCTCGCCGATGAGCGGCGTGAAGACCGCGCTGATGGTCTGGCGCCGGCGTTTGCGGAAGGTGCTGTAGGCGATGGCGAGGCCGACCACCGCGTAGATCGCCCACGGGTGCAGTGCCCAGTGGAAGAGCGTGGTGGCCATCGCCGTCTCCATGCGGCCGGCGGAGTCGGCGGGGCTGGTGCCGGGCGGAGGGGTCGTGTAGTGCGAGAGCGGCTCGCTCACGCCGTAGAACATCAGGCCGATTCCCATGCCGGCGCTGAACATCATCGCGACCCACGACACGGTGCGGAACTCGGGCTGCTCGCCCTCGGTGCCGAGGTGGATACTGCCGTAGCGGCTGACCGCCAGCCACAGGGCGAAGACCACGAAGGCGGAGGCGGCCAGGACGAAGGCCCAACCGCCGTTGTGGATCAGGCCCTCAAGCATCTTCCCGGAGGCGCTCTCCAGTGAGTCGGTCGCGAACGCGCCCCAGATCACAAATGCCACGGTGATGGCGGCGGTGACGCCGAACACCACCCGGTCGGTCTCGTGGCGAGGGCGGCCAGGAACGTCCGCGGGACCCTCCTGGCCACCTCTCTTCTTCAGGTCTTCTGTCATCCGCGGCACCTTCCCCTGTAAAGCCATGGGTACGCCAACTAATTGCAATGTTCTGGCCTACCACAGGTGCCGTGGACCTCGACCGCCTAGGTCCTGTCGTCAAATTCCCGTCGTCCGCCCGAAGGGCGGGCCGCGCGGCGTCAGGTGCGTGCTCTCGGCGTGCCGGGCGCAGGCCCTCGTACTGGTTGTACGTGGGTCTGCGCCCGGTGCGGCGAGAGTGCGTGCATGGCGTCGCGCGGCAGGCGGGAATTTGACGACAGGACCTAGCAGTCGGTGACGGGTTCACCGGCCGTGAGGTGGTACGGGGCACGTTCGTCCAGGAGCAACGGGACGAGGGCGCGCAGGGACTGGCGCAGCGGGACGTAGGTGCCCCTGGTCGTCACTCCGTGCAGGGCGAGTTCGTCCTTCACCTCCGTGTACTGGTCGGTGGTGAGCCGGTAGCCGCAGGGCGGGTCCTGGATCACCTCGGACGGTTCGGCGGGGTCGTTGTCGGCGCCGCCGACGTAGACGGGGCCGGTGTCGGCGTAGCCCGCGCGCCGGGCTGCGCTCGTCGCCGCCTCGACCTGTGCGCGACGCTCGTCGGCGAAGCCGAACAGGCCCTCCAGGGCGCCCAGTTGAGAGTCGACTCGGCGTCTGTTGTTGGTTGCCTCGTCGACCTGGGTGAGCGGCTCCACGCGGCTCTCGATGAGCAGGCCGACCGTGTGCTTGACGCCGGACATGTTCCGCAGGATGCGTTCCTGGCCGTCGCCGGCGACCTGCCGGATCGGCTCCCCGGTGACGGGGTCGGTCCAGATGCCGTACGTGCCGGTCGAGTACCCGGCGCTCCGCGCGGCGGGGCGCACGTGGGCCTGGGACAGGGTCTCGGCCTCGTCGTGGACTGCGGCGGCCGTGTTGAGGTTGCGCGGCCACAGGTCGAAGAGGTCCTTGTCGTAGTACGGGGGTGTGGCGCCGTACTCGTGCAAGTCGTAGACCACGTCCGGGTGTTGGTCCCGGACGAGCGCGGCCATGGTGCGTCCCTCGGCGGTCTGCAGGGCGAGGTGGTCGCGGTTGATGTCGACACCGTCGCTGTTGCCCCGGGTGTCGGCGGCCCGGCCGTCGGGGTTGGCCGTGGGTACGACGAGCACGGTGGTGCGGTCCAGGAAGCGGCGGGTCTGTCCGTCCTTCGCGTACGCCAGGTCGCGGATCGTGGTGAGGCAGGCCTCGCGGCCGGACGGTTCGTCGCCGTGCTGGCTGCACACGAGCAGCACCTTGTTCGGGGCGTGCCGGGCGCCGACCCGGGCGAGTTGGAGCGGGCGGCCCTGCTTCGTCGTACCGATGCGGTCGACCAGGACCCGGGCGCTTGCCTTGTCGACGGCCGCCAGGAAGTCCTGTTCCTCCACCTCCCCGGTCCAGCGGGCGCCGTCCGACTCCTCGAAGCCGGTGCGGGGCGGGGTCTGAGCGGCCTCGGCCGGTGCGGCGACGAGGGTCGCGGCCAGGGCCGCCGTCGTGAGGGTCAGGGCGCGGATCACCGGCCTCCCTCCGGAACGCGCTGGACGGTGCGCGGGGCCTCGACTCCGTCGAGTGTCGTGGCCTCGGGCGTGGCGGACTTGGAGCCGGCGGTGGCGCGCGCGAACGCGGTCGCGCCGCCGAGCAGCGGGACGCGGGCGGACGTACGGGACAGGTCGAGGGCCAGCGTGGGCTTGCTCGACGGCGGGTCGATGAGGTCCTTGTCCGTGCCCGCGACGATCAGCGCGAGACGGTGGCCGGCCGGGACGACGTGGTCGGTGGCCCCGAGGTCGAGGGTGATGGTGTACGCCTTGCCCGGGGTGAGCGCAGCGCCCTGGTCGGAGGCGTGGTTGCCGAGGTCGGCCCAGCCGCGGCTGACGACCGTGTAGTCGACGTCGGCGGTCTTGGCCCGCGTCTCCTTGAAGCAGGCGCTGTCGCCGGTGGTGCTCACGCCCCAGCAGGTGCGGTCGGTGAGCGTGGTGATGCCCTCGCCGCTCGCGCCGTAGTCACGGATGGTGTCGGGGCCGAGGTCGACCAGGACGGCGGACAGATGGGCCGTCGAGGTGGTCGGGGTGGCGGTGACGGTGACCTTGGAGGAGCCGGCCAGCCGCACGTCGCGGGTGAGCGCGCCGGTCGCGAAGCCCGCCTTGTCGGGCGTGGCCGTGTCGATCTGCGCGGCCCAGTCGGTCTCGCTCAACTGCGGGTTGTCGGTGAAGGTCTCGGTGCCGGTGCCCTTGCGCAGGCCGAGGGTGCCGACGCCCTCCTGGGTGCCTTCGGCGGGGCGCAGGGTCGTGGTGCCGGTGCCGCGCGGCGGCCAGGCCTGCGAGGTGACCCACTGGTCGGGGTGGCGCTCGATGTCGGCCATCGGCTCGCGGTCGACGCCGTTGTCGTAGCCGAGGAGTTCGTGGTCGAACCAGCGGTGCAGGGTGTCGACCCAGGTGGCGCGGCGGAAGTCGAAGGGGTCGACGTGGCCGGTCTGGGAGAGCCAGATCTTACGCTCGACGCCGTTCTTCGCGAGCGCGTCCCACCACGGACCGACGTGCTGCATACGGACGTTGAGGTCCTGCATGCCGTGGATCAGGAAGACGCTCGCCTTCACCTTGCTCGCGGCCTTGACGTAGTCGCGCCCGCTCCACAGCGGGGTCCAGTCCCCGGTGCGCGGCGCTCCGTCGACGAGTTCCTGCTGGACGGCGGCGCACTTGGCGCGCGCGTCGGGGCTGTCGACGTAGTCGGACAGCCAGTCGGGGCCGGAGTCGTAGAGCGGGGCGCCCTTGGAGAAGTAGTAGTCGTACCAGGTGGAGATGGCGCTGATCGGGACGATGGTCTTCAGGCCCTCGACCCCGGTGGCGGCGACGCCGTTGGCGATGGTGCCGTCCCAGCTCTTGCCGATCATGCCGGTTTTTCCGTTGGTCCAGGTCGCCTTGGCGGTGGTGGTGCCGGTGCGGCTGGTGTAGGCCTTGGCCCGGCCGTTCAGCCAGTCGACGACGGCCTTGGCGGACTGGATGTCGGAGCGCCCGCCGACGTCCACGCAGCCGTCGGAGCGGTTGGTGCCGGCGAGGTCGACGCCGACGAAGGCGTAGCCGCGGGGCACGAAGTAGTTGTCGTAGAACAGCGGCATCTGGACGACGTCGCCGTTCGCGTCGTAGGTCTTCAACTGGCTCTCGTTGCCGCGCCCGCAGCAGGAGTAGTACGGGCTGGCGTCCATGATCACGGGTACCTTGCGGCCCTGCTGGGCGGGTTCGCGCGGCCGGACGATGTCGACGGCGACGCGGTCGCTCTTCCCGTCGCTGTCGCCGTCGAGTCGGGTGTCCACCCAGACGGCTTCGCGGACGGCGTTCTCGTACGAGTAGACCGGCTTGCTCTCCTGTGGGGTGGCGTGCGCGGCCATCGGCGTCAAGAAGGCTGCCATCAGGGTGGCGACGGCAGCGGCGGCGAGCGGTCTCCAGGTCGTGAAGCGCATGCGTGTCGGCATGCGCGGGACGGTACATGGGTCAACTCGCGTGCAGAAGAGGGCAATCGGACGCGTGCGGGGCGCATGAGGCCTCTGGAGCCGTGGCTTCATGACGGCCGAATGGCATTCATGTGACAGCGGGGGCCGTGGACAGACTCGGGTCCACAGGGAATCAATAGGCTCCGAACAGACTTCGTACTCCTACGACTTGGAGCTTTTGTGCACCGCAGAATCACCGCGCCGGGCGCACTCGCGGCGGCCACCCTGTTGCTGGCGATCCCGGCATCGGCCGCAAGTCACTCCCCTGGTGCGCCGGGCATCGGCGACCCCTACTACCCGGACTACGGCAACGGCGGATACGACGTCTCCCACTACGACCTGCGGCTGAAGTACCAGCCGTCGACCGACGAGCTGGAGGGCACGGCGACCCTGCTGGCCCGCACCACCCAGGATCTCTCCCGGTTCAATCTGGACTTCCTGCTGGACGTGAGCGAGGTGCGGGTCAACGGCGCGAAGGCGTCGCTGGCGACCTCCGGCGAGCACGAGCTGGAGATCACCCCGAAGACCCCGCTCGCGAAGGGCACCGACATCACCGTCGTGGTGCGCTACAGCGGTGTGCCGTCGTCGAAGCAGGCGTACGGCTTCACCAGCTGGCACCGCACGCCGGACGGCGGTGTCGCGGCGAACGAGCCCGAAGCGGCCTGGTGGTGGTTCCCCAGCAACGACCACCCGCTCGACAAGGCCACCTACGACGTGTCCGTGCTGGTGCCGGACGGCACGCAGGCCATCTCCAACGGCACGCTCCAGTCGACGAGTTCACGCGCCGGCTGGACCCGCTACAACTGGCGGTCGAACAAGCCGCAGGCCACCTATCTCGCGACGCTGGCGGTCGGCAGGTTCGACGTCACGAGCGGCACGACCGAGAGCGGCATCCCGGTCGTCAACGCCTACAGCAAGGACCTCGGCGACAACTACGGCGCGGCCCGGGCGAGCATCGAGCGGACCGGGGAGATCGCGGACTGGCTGACCGACTACTTCGGGACGTATCCGTTCAACGCGCTCGGCGGGTACGTGCCGAACACCGACACCGGGTACGCCCTGGAAACACAGACCCGCCCCTTCTACAGCCCGCGCCAGTTCGCGGCCGGGACGAACACCTCCGTGGTCGTGCACGAACTCGCCCACCAGTGGTACGGCGACCTCGTGTCCGTCGCCGACTGGAAGGACATCTGGGTCAACGAGGGCTTCGCGCGGTACGCCCAGTGGCTGTGGTCCGAGCACGAGGGCGAGGGGACGGCACAGGAACTCGCCGACTACGTGTACGCCTCGCACCCGGCCGACGACCCGTTCTGGACGGTGAAGCCCGGGGATCCGGGGCCGGAGAACCAGTTCCACCTCGCCGTCTACGACCGGGGTGCGCTGACCCTCCAGGCCTTGCGCAACGAGATCGGCGACGAGGCGTTCTTCGCGATCCTGAAGGGGTGGCCGCAGGAGTACGCGTACGGCAACGCGTCGGTCGCCGACTTCCAGAAGTACGCCGAACAGGTGTCCGGCAAGCCGTTGGCCGCGTTGTTCGACACATGGTTGTTCCAGCCGGTGAAGCCGGCGGCGCCCGCGGCACGGGACGCCTCCCTGGCCCGGTCCGCGGCGGCTCCCGTGCAGCCGCGGTCGTGGAAGAAGATCGCGGCGACGAACGATGTGCACGAGCACGCTCACTGAGGGGCGCTGTTCTGCCCGGCGGTCTACGGTTGGCTCATGCGCCGGACGCGTGAGCCGGCCGGCGCCGCCGGGCTGACGGAGGTGTCGGACGTGCGGGACGTGGCGGTCATCGAGGCGCCGTCCGTGCTGGGGCTGCGGCCGACCGGTGTCGAGGAGTCGCCGCGGGCGCTGCTCGGGGCCGGGCTGGCCGAGAGGCTGGGAGCGGTGCGAGCGGGCCGGGTCGAGCCGCCCGCGTACGACTCGCGGCGGGACCCTGACACCGGGGTCCTCAACCCGGACGGCATCGCGGCGTACTCCCCCGCGCTGGCCGACGCGGTGGGCGGTGTCCTCGATCACGGCCGGTTCCCGGTGGTCCTGGGCGGTGACTGCAGTGTCCTGCTCGGCAGTCTGCTGGCGCTGCGCCGCCGGGGCGGCCGGAACGGTCTGCTCTTCCTCGACGGGCACACCGACTTCTACCAGCCCGCGGCGGAGCCGACCGGCGAAGTGGCCTCCATGGAGCTCGCCCTGGCCACCGGCCGCGGGCCGGACGTCCTCGCCGATCTGGAGGGCCGGGGGCCACTGGTGCGGGACGAGGACGTGGTCGCCCTCGGCTTCCGGGACGAGGAGGAGTCCGCGGCGGCCGGGATGCAGCCGCTGCCGGCCGAGCTGCACGCGATGGACCTGTACGACGTGCGTGCCCTCGGCGTGGACCGGGCGGCGGGCAGTGCGGTCGACCTGCTCGCGGCGGACCGTCCGGGCGGTGCCGACGGCTACTGGATCCACCTCGACGCCGACGTGCTGGACGACGCGATCATGCCCGCGGTCGACTATCGCATGCCCGATGGGCTGACCTGGCGGGAACTGGAGACCGTGCTGCGGACCGCGCTGTCCTGCCCCGGAGCGGTCGGCTTCGAGGTCACGATCTTCAATCCCCGGCTGGACCCGGACGGGAGCATCGCGGCCCGCCTCACCGAGTGTCTGGTGCGGGCGTTCCGGGCCGCCTGACGGGAACTGTGATGTGGCTGGGCAAGGCCGGGGATCTGGGGGCCGAGCCCCCAGGGACGTGCACCCCCGCCGACCTCAGCTGTCCCCGAACCGCTCCCCCTTCTCCGCCTTCTCCACCAGCAGCGCGGGCGGCGCAAACCGCTCCCCGTACCGCTCGGCCAGCTCACGCGCGCGTGCCACGAAGCCCGGCAACCCGCCCTCGTAGCCGTTGATGTACTGCAGGACACCCCCCGTCCATCCCGGGAAGCCGATGCCGAAGATCGAACCGATGTTGGCGTCCGCCACGGACGTCAGGACGCCCTCCTCCAGGAGCCTCACCGTGTCGAGCGCCTCGGAGAAGAGCATGCGTTCCTGCATGTCTTTGAAGGGCACAGTCTCCAAGGGGATCTCATGCCCCGGCCGGGTGAAGTGCTCGCGCAGTCCCGGCCACAGCCCCGTCCGCTTGCCGTCTTCCCCGTAGTCGTAGAAGCCCGCTCCCCCACTGCGCCCGGTGCGGCCGAACTCGTCGACCATGCGGTCGATGACGGCATCGGCGGGGTGAGAGGTCCGCGTGCCGCCCGCCTCCTCCACAGCCCGCTTCGTCTCGTCCCGGATCTTGCGCGGGAGCGTGAGCGTCAGCTCGTCCATCAGGGACAGCACCTTGGCCGGGTAGCCCGCCTGCGCCGCCGCCTGTTCGACCGACGCGGGCTCGATGCCCTCGCCGACCATCGCCACGCCCTCGTTGAGGAAGTGACCGATGACGCGCGAGGTGAAGAAGCCTCGGGAGTCGTTGACGACGATCGGTGTCTTCTTGATCTGCCGGACCAGGTCGAAGGCACGGGCAAGGGCCTCGTCGCCCGTGCGCTCGCCCTTGATGATCTCGACGAGGGGCATCTTGTCGACCGGCGAGAAGAAGTGCAGCCCGATGAAGTCGACGGGACGTTCGACTCCCTCGGCCAGCGCGGTGATCGGCAGCGTGGAGGTGTTGGAGCACAGCAGCGCGTCCGGCTCGACGACGTGCTGGATCTCCTGGAACACCTTGTGCTTGAGCGCCGAGTCCTCGAAGACGGCCTCGATGACGGCGTCGCAGCCCGCCAGGTCCTGCGGGTCCGCCGTGGGCGTGATGCGCGCGAGCAGCGCGTCCGCCTTGTCCTGGGTGATACGGCCCCGGGAGACGGCCTTGGCGCACAGTTTCTCGGAGTAGCCCTTGCCCCTGACGGCCGCTTCCAGGGCGACGTCCTTGAGGACGACGTCGATCCCCGCGCGGGCGCACGA
Organism: Streptomyces sp. NPDC050619; assembly: GCF_040654815.1. NCBI lineage: Bacteria > Bacillati > Actinomycetota > Actinomycetes > Kitasatosporales > Streptomycetaceae > Streptomyces > Streptomyces sp. NPDC050619. The sequence goes on from NZ_JBFAIR010000031.1 coordinate 93,392, forward strand.
GTAGGCGATGCCGGCGCCCATCATCCCGGCGCCCAGGACGGCGACCTTGCGGACCTGGCGCGGCTCGATGCCCTTGGGGCGGTTGGCTCCGGAGTTGACCGCCTGGAGGTCGAAGAAGAAGGCCTGGATCATGTTCTTCGAGGTCTGCCCGGCGGCCAGCTCCGCGAAGTAGCGGGACTCGATGACCTGCGCGGTCTCGAAGTCGACCTGGGAGCCCTCGACGGCGGCCGCGAGGATGTTGCGGGGGGCCGGGTAGGGGGCGCCGCCCGTCTGCTTGCGCAGGGTGGCCGGGAAGGCGGGCAGGTTCGCCGCGAACTTGGGGTTGGCGGGCGTACCGCCCGGGATCCGGTAGCCCGGCTTGTCCCAGGGCTGTCGCGAGTCCGGGGTGGCCTCGATGAAGGCACGGGCCTTGGCGAGCAACTCCTCATGGGTGGCGGCCAGTTCGTGGACGAGGCCGTTGTCCAGGGCGCGCCGCGGGCTGTACTGGGTGCCCTGGAGGAGGACCTTCAGCAGCGCGTCGGCGATGCCGAGCAGGCGTACCGTGCGGACGACGCCGCCGCCTCCGGGGAGCAGGCCGAGGGTGACCTCGGGGCAGCCGATCTTCGAGCCGGGCGCGTCCAGGGCGATGCGGTGGTGGCAGGCGAGCGCGATCTCGTAACCGCCACCCAGGGCCGCGCCGTTCATCGCCGCGACGACCGGCTTGCCCAGGGTCTCGATGCGGCGCAGGTCGCGCTTGATCGCCATGCCGGCGTCGAACAGTTCCCGCGCGGTCTCGGGCGTGACCCGGATCAGGTCGCGCAGGTCGCCGCCGGCGAAGAAGGTCTTCTTGGCGGAGGTGATGATGATGCCGCGGATGGTGTCCTGCTCGGCCTCCAGGCGGTCGGTGATCACCGCGAGGGAGTCGCGGAACGCCTTGTTCATGGTGTTGGCGGACTGGTTCGGGTCGTCGAGGACGAGGGTGACGACGCCGGTGCGGTCCTGTTCCCAGCGGATGGTGGTGCTCTGTGTCATGACAGGGTCTCCGTAGAGGTCTCTTGGATCCGCAGAGGTCTCTTGTGCGCAGAGGTCTCTCGGATCCGGTTCCGCCGGGATTCAGACGCGCTCGACGATCGTCGCGATGCCCATGCCGCCACCCACGCACAGGGTGACGAGGCCGTACCGCTTGTCCTGGCGCTCCAGTTCGTCGAGGAGCGAGCCGAGGATCATCGCGCCGGTCGCGCCGAGGGGGTGACCGAGGGCGATGGCGCCGCCGTTGACGTTGACCTTGTCCAGGGACAGGCCCATGTCCTTCACGAAGCGGAGCACGACCGCCGCGAAGGCCTCGTTGATCTCGACGAGATCGATGTCGTCGATGGTCAGCCCGGCCTTGGCGAGCGCCTTGCGGGTGGCGGGCGCGGGGCCGGTGAGCATGATGGTGGGCTCGGAGCCGGAGACGGCGGCGGAGACGATCCGCGCGCGCGGGGTGAGCCCGTAGCGCTCGCCGACCTCTTGGGAGCCGATCGCGACCAGGGAGGCGCCGTCCACGATGCCGGAGGAGTTGCCCGCGTGGTGGACGTGGTCGATCTTCTCGACCCAGTGGTACTTCTGAAGCGCCACGGCGTCGAAGCCGCCCAGGTCACCGATGTCCGCGAAGGAAGGCTTGAGCCCCGCGAGCGAGTCGGCGGTCGTCCCCGGGCGCAGGTGCTCGTCGTGGTCGAGGACGACGAGCCCGCCGCGGTCCTTCACCGGGACGACGGACCGGTCGAAGCGGCCCTCCTTCCAGGCCGTGGCCGCCCGCTCCTGCGAGAGGGCCGCGTACTCGTCGACGTCGCGCCGCGTGAAGCCCTCGATGGTGGCGATCAGGTCGGCGCCGATGCCCTGCGGCACGAAGTTGACGGCGAGGTTGGTCATCGGGTCGTTGAACCAGGCGCCCCCGTCCGAGGCCATCGGCACCCGGGACATCGACTCGACACCGCCCGCGAGGACGAGATCCTCCCAGCCCGAACGCACCTTGGCGGCGGCCATGTTGACGGCCTCCAGGCCCGACGCACAGAAGCGGTTCTCCTGCACGCCGGCCACCGTGTCCGGCAGTCCGGCGGCGACGGCGGCGATCCGGGCGATGTCCGAGCCCTGGTCGCCGACCGGGCCGACGACGCCGAGGACGATGTCGTCGACGGCGGCCGGGTCCAGGCTCGGGAAGCGGTCGCGGATCTCGTTAATGAGGCCGACGACCAGGTCGATGGGCTTCGTGCCGTGCAGGGCGCCGTTCGCCTTGCCGCGGCCGCGCGGGGTGCGGATCGCGTCGTACACGTACGCTTCGGTGCTCACTGGAAAGCCTTTCTCGCAGGGTCAGCCGAGGAGGGAACGCCCGATGATCTCCTTCATGATCTCGGTGGTTCCGCCGTAGATGGTCTGGATCCGGCCGTCGGTGAAGGCCCGGGCGATGGGGTGCTCGGTCATGTAGCCGTAGCCGCCGTGCAGTTGGAGGCAGCGGTCGGCGACCCGCTTCTGAAGTTCGGTCGCCCACCACTTGGCCATGGAGGCGTGCTCGGCGTCGAGTCCGCCGTCCCCGCTTTCTCCATGGGCCTCGACGCAGCGGTCGAGGAAGGCGCGGGTGACGGCGCACTCGGTGGCCATCTCGGCTATCTCGAAACGGATGTGCTGCTGTGTCGCGAGCGGCCGGCCGAAGGCCTCGCGTTCCTTCACGTACTCCGTGGTGATCTCCAGCAGGTTCTCAGCGGCGGCGATCGCGGAGACGGCGATGCTCAGGCGCTCCTGGGCCAGGTTCGTCATCAGGTGCCCGAAGGCACCGTTCAGTTCGCCGAGGAGATTCTCCTTGGGCACCCGGACGTCGTGGAAGAACAACTCAGCCGTGTCCTGGGCCTTCTGACCGATCTTGTCGAGGTTGCGGCCGCGTTCGAAGCCCGCCGAGCCCCGCTCGACGACGAGCAGCGACAGACCGTGCGCGCCGCCCTCCGGGGTCGTCTTCGCCACGACGATCACCAGGTCGGCCAGGATGCCGTTGGAGATGAACGTCTTGGAGCCGTTCAGCAGCCAGTGGTCGCCCTTGTCCTCGGCGCGGGTCCGGATGCCCTGGAGGTCGGATCCGGCGCCGGGCTCGGTCATGGCGATGGCGGTGATCAGCGTGCCGTCGCAGAAGCCGGGCAGCCAGCGTCGCCTCTGCTCCTCGGTGGCCAGGCCGGTCAGATACGGGCCGATGATGTCGTTGTGCAGGCCGAGGGCGAGTCCGGGGGTGCCCGCGCGGGTGAACTCCTCGGCGAGGACCGCGCTGTAGCGGAAGTCGGCGGTGCCGCCTCCGCCGTACTCCTCGGGCACGGCGAGCCCGAGCAGGCCCTGCTTGCCGGCCGCGCGCCACGCCTCGCGCGCGACGACGCCGTCCTTCTCCCACTGCTCGTAGTACGGCAGCACCTCCCTGGCCAGGAAGCTGCGCACGGTCGCGCGGAACGCGTCGTGCTCGAGGGCGAAGATCTGCCGCTTCATGCAGGGCCTTTCATGAGGATTCGGAGCCGGATTCGGAGCTTTTTTCGGGGCCGGATTCGGGGCCTTTCATGAGGCCGGGTACTTCCCAGTCGCGGGCCACCTCGGTCGTGTCGGCACCCGGCTGGGCCGGGGCGGTGCGGACTTCGGTCGGGGTCGCGGAGAAGCGGGGCGCGGGGGCGGGCTGGGTGATGCCGCCGTGGTCGGTGAAGGTGCCGCGGGCGGCGAGGTGCGGGTCGTGCGGGGCCTCCCGCAGCGACAGTACGGGCGCCACGCAGGCGTCGGAGCCCGCGAAGACGGCCGTCCACTCCTCCCTCGTACGGGACTTGAAGCGGGCCGTGACCACCGCGCGCAGTTCGCCCCAGCGGGTCCAGTCCTTGCGGGCCGGGGCCTGGTCCTCGATGCCGAGGAGGCGCACGAACTCGTCGTAGAACTGCGGCTCCAGGGCGCCCACCGCCATGTGCTTGCCGTCGGCGGTCTCGTACGTCCCGTAGTAGGGGCAGCCGCCGTCGAGGAGGTTGGCGGCGCGCCGGTCCTGCCAGCCGCCCGCCGCGAGCATGCCGTGGATCGCCGCGGAGAGGTGGGCGGTGCCGTCGACGATGGCGGCGTCGACGACCTGGCCGGTGCCGGTGGCGCGCGCGTGGTGCAGGGCCGCGAGGACCCCGACGACGAGGTAGAGCGAGCCGCCCGCGTAGTCGCCGAGGAGGTTGGCGGGGACGGCCGGCGGCTCGTCCGGGCCGCCGATCATGCCGAGGGTGCCGGTGAGCGCGATGTACGCCACGTCGTGGCCGGCGCGCTGGGCGAGCGGGCCCTCCTGGCCCCAGCCGGTCATCCGGCCGTAGACGAGCCCGGGGTTGCGGGCGTGGCAGGCCTCGGGGCCGACGCCGAGGCGTTCGGCGACGCCGGGGCGGTAGCCCTCGATGAGGACGTCGGCGCGTGCGGCCAGATCGAGGACGCGGGCGGGGCCGTCCGGCGACTTCAGATCGATGAGCACCGAACGTTTGTTGCGGTTGGTGACGTCGTACTCCGGGTCGATGGCGAGCCCGGATCCGCCGGGGCGGTCCACCCGGACGACGTCGGCGCCCAGGTCGGCGAGGAGCATGGCGGCGAACGGGCCGGGCCCGATGCCGGCCAACTCGACCACCCGCACGCCGGTGAGCGGGCCCTGCCCTGGCGTCGTTGCCATTCAGCCCCCAGTGAAGTGATGGGACACAACCGGTATGACACAACTGGTATGACACAACTGATGTAACACCAGCGAGCCAAGAACGTGGAGCGGTGGACACAAGAGGTGGGCGAGCACGCGCTTGGCGAGTGACCCCGCCTCGGCGCGCACTTTCCCACTCCTCACGCTAGCCTCGGCCACCGACAACGGCGCGCGGCAGGACCCAGGAGTGTCATGAGCAGGCTGAACAGAGCGGATCGTCCGTTCGACATCGTGCTTTTCGGGGCCACCGGCTTCGTGGGCACGCTCACCGCGGAGTACCTCGCCGCGCACGCGCCCGAAGGCCTGCGCTGGGCCATCGCCGGCCGCGGCGCGGAGAAGCTGGAGGCGTTGCGCGAGCGGCTGCCCGGCGGCTCGGAGATCGGGGTGCTGCGGGCCGACGTGTCCGATCCGGCCTCGTTGCGCGCACTCGCCGAGCACGCGCGCGTGGTGGCCACCACGGTGGGTCCCTATGTGACGTACGGGGAGGAACTCGTCGCCGCCTGTGCGGACACGGGCGCGGACTATCTCGACCTCTCGGGTGAGCCCGAGTTCGTGGACCTGATGTACGTCCGTCACGACGCACGCGCGCGTGAGACGGGTGCGCGGCTGGTGCACGCCTGCGGTTTCGACTCGGTGCCGCACGACCTGGGTGTGTACTTCACCGTCCGGCAGTTGCCGGAGGGGGTACCGCTGACGGTCGACGGGTTCGTGACCGCGGACGCCTCGTTCTCGGGCGGCACCCTCGCCTCGGCGCTGAATCAGTTCGCACGCGGGCGCCGGCTCCTGGCCGCCGCACGGGACCGCGGGCGGCACGAGCCGCGGCTGGTGGGACGACAGGCCTCCGCTTCGACCGGCGCACCGCGGTTCGCCCGGGAGGTCGGCGCCTGGGCGCTGCCCCTGCCGACCATCGACGCGCGGATCGTACGGCGGTCCGCGCGGGCCCTGGAGCGGTACGGCCCCGACTTCCGCTACCGCGAGTACGCCGCGGTACGGCGCCTGCCCGTCGCGGTGGGCGGGGTCGCGGCCGTGGGCGCGCTCCTCGCCGCCGCCCAACTGCCGCCCGCACGCCGCTGGTTGTCCGACCGGTTCAGGGCCGGGGAGGGGCCGGGCCCCGAGAAGCGCGCGAGGAGCTGGTTCTCCGTCCGCTTCGTCGGCGAGGGCGGCGGCCGGCGGGTGTTCACCGAGGTCGCGGGCGGCGACCCTGGGTACGGCGAGACGGCGAAGATCTTCGCCGAGTCGGCGCTGTCCCTGGCCTTCGACGACCTTCCGCCGAGCGCCGGCCAGGTCACGACGGCGGTCGCGATGGGCGACGCGCTGACCGAACGGCTGCGCCGGGCGGGGATCACCTTCCGGGTCGCGGCGAGTCGCTAGTGCCGCGGCACTAGCCGGCTTCACCGGGACCACAGCCGGGTTCAAGGGTTTACAGGGACCACCCCAGCACGGTGTAGATCATCCCGCCGATCCAGGCGACCCCCGCCGTCACGGCGAGGATCAGCGCGGCCGTCACGGCACGCTCTACGGGCCGGGGCTGGTCGGCGAGGGGCTTGGAAGCACGGTGCGTCGTCATGGGGACCAGCCTGCCGATCACGGCGGCACCGCCACATCCGTACAGGTACTCAGACGAGGTACTCAGGAAGTCGCGTCCCGAGGTATTCAGGACGTCGCGTTCCGCAGTGCCGCGCGGCACAGGCTGTCGGCCCTGCGGGTCGTCTCCGGCAGGCGGTAGCGCGGCGTCAGCGCGAGGGTGTGGGCGCAGGCGTTGTCCAGGCTCACGCGGTGGCCGACGGAGACGAAGACCGGCTTCACGCCGTCCCGTGTGCGCAGGGCGCGGCCGACCTCCTCGGTGCCGGCGAGGAGCGGGGACGTACTGCCGCGCGGGGCGTCCGGGTCGTCGCAGGCGAAGGTGAAGGGGTTCTTGGCGACGCCGATCGTGGGCAGGCCGGTGAGGACGCCGAGATGGCTGGCGAGGCCGAAGCGGCGCGGGTGGGCCAGTCCGTAGCCGTCGCAGACGATCAGGCCGGGCGGGCAGGGCAGCGCGTCCAGGGCGGCGAGGACCGTGGGGATCTCGCGGAAGGCGAGCAGGCCGGGCACGTACGGGAAGGTGATCCGGCCGACGGCCGTGGCCTCGGCGACGACGGCGAGGCTCGCGGCGTCCAGGACGACGGCCGCGGCGGCGACGACGTCCCGCGCGTCGTCGTACGCCACGTCGACGCCGGTCACATGGCCCGTACCGGGCGGCGGTCCCGGCTCGTCGAGCACCACGCGCTCCCGCAACTCGTCCTGGACGGCGCGGGCCTGCTCCTCGGTCGCCGGCCAGCCGGCGGGAATGCGTACGGTCGTCATGGTGCCGGCGAGCCTACGGTCCCCGGCCGACGCGCTGAGGCATCGGGTCAGCTCTTGCCCAGCGCGCGCTCCAGCTGGCTCTTGTTCATGTCCGAACGGCCCTGGATGCCCCGGCGCTTCGCCTCCTCGTACAGCTGGTCGCGGGTCGGCCCCTGGGAGCCCTTGCCGGACCGCTGGCCGCCTCGCTTGCCGGAGGACATGTCCTGGGTCGAGACGCGGCTGGCGCTCTTCGACTCGCCGGACCGGGCGCGTTCCTTGTTCACGGTCCGCGAGGCGATCTCCTTCGCGCGACCGGTGCTCTCGCCCCGGTCCTCCGCGCTCTCCTTGATGTGCTCGTACTGGCGTTCCCGCTTGGGGCTGGAACCACGTGGCATGTCCGATCACTCCTCTCGCGTTCGCCGAACGGGTACCCGCATTCCGGCAAATACGGCATACCGCATGCCATCAGGTTTCCAGGCGGGCCACCCGGCCCTGCTCCCCGGCCGCCCAGCACCCCAGGTCGGGCGTGCAGTCCACGGTGTCGTACGAGCCGGTGTCCACCGTCCGCCAGGTGCGGCCGCCGTCCGTCGTCAGGTCCGTGCCGGTCGGGCCGACCGCTAGGGCGGCCGTGCGGCTGTGCGGGAGCCAGGCCACGCCGGAGCGGTAGGCGGGCGGCGGCCCGGCGGCGGGCTGCCAGCCGCGGCCGCCGTCGGCGGTGCGGGCCGCCGGCCGCGGTGAGGTCTGGTCCGGGCGGTAGTCGCCGCCGACCGCCAGACCGTGCGTACGGTCGCGGAAGGCGAGCGCGAAGACTCCACGGGCCGGGTCGCCCGCCGGAATCGGCGTGTCGGAGGCCGTCCAGGTCAGTCCGCGGTCGGCGGAGTGCAGCACGCGCGCGCGTGCGGCGCCGCCGGTGGCCAGCCAGACGTCCCGCGGGCCGGACGAGACCAGGCACTGGCCGCTCGCCGCGAACCCGGCCTCGCCCTCCAGCGCGGCCGGCATACCGGCGCTCGGCAGCACCTTCCAGGTACGGCCGCCGTCACCGGTGGACAGAATGCGGAACTTTCCGTCCACCGGGTCGCTCATCGCGAGGCCGTGGCGGCGGTCGAAGAAGGTGAGGCAGTCGTAGAAGGCCCTCGCGTCGGTGTTGCGGAAGGACTCGGTCCAGGTCTCGCCGCCGTCGTCGGTGCGGTACACGCGGGACGCCTCGCCCTCGCCGATGGCCAGCACCACGGCGCGGCGCGCGTCGAACGCCTCGATGTCCCGGAACTGGAGTTCGGCGGCGCCCGGCGGGGAGACGTTCCGCCAGTTCGCCCCGCCGTCCGTGGTACGCAGCACGGTGCCCTGCGTACCGGAGACCCACGCGGTGTTCCGGCTGACGGCCGCGAGGCCCCGGAACCGTACGTCGGGGCTGCCGCTGTCCTTGAGCTCCCAGTGCGGTGTCCCGTGCTCCGGCGGATGCGCCTGCGCGGGCACGGCCGTCAGGGCGGCCAGGGCCGCCGCGCAGGCCGCGCCCGCGGCGAGCGTCCGGCTCACCCGGCCCGTCCGGCTCGTACGTCTGGTCCGTGGCGTTCGTCTCGTTCCTCGCGTGTTCCCCAAGCGCCTCATGGCGGGCGAAGCTAGCTCACGGGCCAGATGCCGTCCAGAGCACGGCGATTCACCTCGGGCGGTGGCGACGGTCGCCCCAAGTGCCCGTCCTGGCCCGGAAGGAGAGCTGCGCCACTCCCGTGAATGAACGCGGTGACAGAGGTCACTCGCCATTCGTGTGCACGGATTGGCTCATTCCGTCGTCTCTTCCAATGCCGGGCCTCATCCCCGGAAGTCCGTCCGGCCGTCACAAGGGAGCAAGGCGTTGAACATCGTCATCGAGCAGCCCGTCGAGGCCCGTCTCGTCGCCGCCGCCCCGCGGATGCCGAGCATTCCCGCCACGCTGCACTACGACCGGCGGGATCCGTTCGCCGTCCGCATGACCTTCCCCGCTCCGGCCACTCTGGAGGGCGTGGAGGTCTGCTGGACCTTCAGCCGCGAGCTGCTTTCGGCCGGCGTCAAGGGGCCCGAGGGCCACGGCGACGTACGGGTACGCCCGTACGGGTACGGCCGCACCGTCCTGGAGTTCCACGCCCCCGAGGGCACCGCCGTCGTGCACGTCCGCTCGGACGAGCTGGGGCAGTTCCTCCAGGCGACGAGCGAGCTGGTGCCCGTCGGTCTGGAGCATCTGCAACTCGATCTGGACCACGACCTGGCGGAGCTGATGCGGGACGCGTGCTGAACGGGCGCGTTCACCCCAGCAGCGCGTTGACTTCGCCGTAGTCGAGCCCGCCCGTCAGCGACTCGTACGTCCCCGCGTCCAGCAGTTCCCGAGCGGCGCGGCGGACCAGGGCATGTACGGCCAGGGCGATGCCCGAGCCGACACTCACCCGTGCGACGCCGAGCGCCGCCAGCTCGGCGATCGGCGGCGCGCCGGGACCGGCCAGGACGTTCAGCGGGCCGTCGATCCCGTCGACGAGCGGTTTCACGGTCCCCGGATCGACGGCCCCGGGGACGAAGATCCCGTCGGCGCCCGCGGCGCGGAAGGCGGCGGCCCGCTCCAGCGTGAGGTCCACTCCCCCGGCGCCCCGCAGGAACGTGTCGATACGTGCGTTGACGAACAACGGCACGCCCTCCGCGTCGGCGGCCTCCCGGGCGGCGGCAATGCGCTCGGCCTGTTCGGCGACCGGCCGCAGCGGCCCGCCGTCGCCCTCGTACAACGCGTCCTCGATGTTCACACCGACCGCGCCCGCCGCGAGCACCGCCCGGACGGTGTCGGCGACGCCCGCCGGGTCCTTCGCGTAGCCGCTCTCGACATCGGCGCTGACGGGCACGTCAACGCAAGCGGCGATGCGGGCGACCGCATCGAGGGCACGGTCGCGGTCCAGCCGGTCGCCGTCCGCCGCACCCAGGGCCCAGGCGAGCCCCGCGCTCGTGGTGGCTACCGCGGCGGCGCCGGCGTCCGCGACGACGCACGCGCTCGCGGTGTCCCAGGCGTTGGGCAGGACGAGCGGGCTTCCCGGCACGTGCAGAGAGCGGAAGACGAGGGCGCGGTCGCGGAGGTTGTCCTGGTTCGTCATACGGCTCACTCCATCAGCCCACGCCCGGCGCGGTCTGGCAGGAATCCGACATGGACCTGAGGAGGCTCAACCGACGGCGGACGCGGCCGCCCGCGCCGCCCGCACCTCTCGGGCGGCCGTCCGCAGCACGGGTGCCGCGGCCCCGCCGCGCTCGGTGAGCTCTTCGAGACGGCCCTGGTCATGCTCGTCGTCGGCGACCACCCCCGCGGCGTCCGCGAGCACGGCGAGTGCCGCGTCCCGCTCGGAGACCTCCGCGACCGGGGCCGGCCCCAGCACAACCGCCCGCGCCGCCTCGCGCAGCGCGTCCACCGCGGCGACGCCCGCCAAGGCGTACTCCACGGTGGGGAAAACCCCGAGGACCCGTCGCTTGTCCGCGTGCAAGTGGCCCCCGGCGGCCAGCTGTTCCCGTACGGCGTCCAAGGTGATCCGCGCCCGCAGGTTCACCCAGGTCCGCCACCCGTGCGGCCGGGACTCGCGGACCAGCTCGAGAAGACCGTCGAGGACGGGGTCCCCCGTCTCGGCGTCCATGTCGGCCGGCGTGGCGATGCCGTCCTCGTCGATGAGCAGGCCGCGCTGGGCCAGCTCGACGAGGGCACCGGTCCGGACCACAAGGGCCAGCGGGGCGCCGGTGACGTCCCCGTCCGTGCTGTCCCAGGCGAGCAGGCACAGCCGGGCCGGGAGCGAGAGCGGGAGCGAGTCATGGGACACGGGGTCTCCTTCGGACGGTGCGATCGGGGCTCAGTTAATTCGTTGACAGTCCCCAAGGCCGCTCATACGGTGTAGAGCGGTCCTGTTGCCGTCGATTGGAGAAGGACGTTGCTCGTCTGAGGTCCTGAGACACCGCGTCACACACATGAGGTGTGTGCGTTGCGTGCGACCTCGGCGTTCGAGCCGTCCTCCGGAGCAGGGCCTTTCCCATGCCCCCGGGGCCTCTCCCCCTTGGTCGCAGGTGTCTCGATACGCGTTTGCCCCTCGACCGCCTCAAGCAACCGCGGAGACCCCGTATGCCTACATCCATCACCTGTACGTCCCTCGCCTTCGCCTGGCGCGACGGCACCCCCGTCTTCGAGGGCCTCGACGTCTCCTTCGGCCCCGGCCGAACCGGCCTGGTCGGTGTCAACGGGTCGGGAAAGTCGACCCTGTTGAAGCTGATCGCCGGGGAACTCACCCCGGCCGACGGCGCCGTCCGGGTCGCGGGCGAGGTCGGCTACCTCCCGCAGAACGTCACCCTGGACACCGCCCTGAAGGTCGACGAGGCGCTCGGCATCTCCGCGCGGCGGGCCGCGCTGCACGCGATCGAGGCGGGTGACGTGGCCGAGGCCCACTTCGAGACGGTCGGCGACGACTGGGACGTGGAAGAACGAGCCCTCGCCACCCTCGGCGAACTCGGGCTCGGTCACATCGAGCTGGACCGCACGATCGGCGAGGTGTCGGGCGGCGAGTCGGTGCTCCTGCGCCTGGCCGCGCTGCTGCTGAGCCGGCCGGACGTGCTGCTGCTCGACGAGCCCACGAACAATCTCGACCTGTACGCGCGCAGGCGGCTGTACGCGGCCGTCGAGGCCTGGCCGGGGGTCATGGTCGTGGTCAGTCACGACCGTGAACTCCTCGAACTGGTCGACCAGATCGCCGATCTGCACTCCGGGGAGGTCACCTGGTACGGCGGCAACTTCTCGGCGTACGAGGAGGCGCTCGCCACCGAGCAGGAGGCGGCCGAGCGCATGGTGCGCGTCGCCGAGTCCGACTTCCGCAAACAGAAGCGCGAACTGGCCGACGCCCAGGTCAAGTTGGCCCGCCGTAAGCGGTACGGGCAGAAGATGTGGGACCAGAAGCGCGAGCCGAAGATCATCATGGGGGCGCGCAAGCGCGCGGCGCAGGAGTCCGCGGGCAAGCACCGCATCATGCACGAGGAGAGGCTCACCGAGGCCAAGGAGCGGCTCGACGAGGCGGTGGAGGCCGTACGGGACGACGACGAGATCCGCGTCGACCTGCCCTATACGGCCGTACCTCCGGGCCGTACCGTCCTCACCCTCCTGGACCTGGAGATCGCGTACGGCGCGCGCGTGGCGGGCGGTTTCGACCTGCGCGGTCCCGAGCGCATCGCGCTGATCGGGCGCAACGGCGCGGGCAAGACGACGCTGTTGCGGACGATCGCCGGGGAGTTGGAGCCGGTCTCCGGCGAGGTGAAGGCGCATGTCCCGCTCCGGTTCCTGCCGCAGCGGCTGGACGTGCTCGACGGCGAGCTGTCCGTCGCCGAGAACGTGGCCCGGTTCGCGCCGGACTCCACCAACAACCGGGTCCGGGCCCGCCTGGCCCGCTTCCTGTTCCGGGGCGCCCGCGCCGACCAGAAGGCGGCGACGCTGTCCGGCGGCGAACGCTTCCGGGCGACGCTGGCCGCGCTGATGCTGGCCGAGCCCGCGCCGCAGCTGCTGATGCTGGACGAGCCGACGAACAACCTCGACATGGCGAGCGTGCGGCAGCTGACGAACGCGCTGGAGTCGTACGAGGGGGCACTGATCGTGGCCAGCCACGACCTGCCGTTCCTGGAGTCGATCGGCATCACGCGTTGGCTGCTTCTCGAGGAAGGAGAACTGAGGGAAACCACGTCGGAAGCCGTCGAGGATCCCGCCTAGCGATCTTCGAGTGACCCCCTGGGCGGCTCCTCGCCGCCCGGGACTCCGGCACCGCGGAGCGTCTCAGGAGGGCCACAGCCTGACAACGGGGGTTTTGCCCGCGCCGACCTGCGCTGCATGATGGCTCATCGGCGCCTTTTGGGGCCGCCGACACCGTCACGCCGATACGGAGTTCCCTCGTGCCCAGCCAGAAGGCCCTCGTCCGCCGCCCCAGCCCGCTCCTCGCCGAAGGTCTGGTCACGCACATCGAGCGAGAGAAGGTCGACGTCGATCTCGCGCTCGACCAGTGGGAGGAGTACGTCGAGGCTTTGCAGACGCACGGCTGGGAGACGGTCGAGGTCGACCCGGCCGACGACTGCCCGGACTCCGTGTTCGTCGAGGACACGGTCGTCATGTACAAGAACGTCGCGCTGATCACCCGGCCCGGCGCCGAGTCCCGGCGTGAGGAGACCATCGGGGTCGAGGAGGCCGTAGCGCGCCTGGGCTGCTCGGTGAACTGGATATGGGAGCCGGGCACGCTGGACGGCGGCGACGTGCTGAAGATCGGCGACACGATCTACGTCGGCCGCGGCGGGCGGACCAACGCGGCGGGCGTCCAGCAGCTGCGGGCCGCCTTCGAGCCGCTCGGGGCGCGGGTGGTCGCCGTACCGGTGAGCAAAGTGCTGCACCTGAAGACGGCGGTCACCGCGCTGCCCGACGGGACGGTCCTCGGCCGCATCCCGCAGTTGGACGCGCCCTCGCTCTTCCCGCGTTTCCTGCCGGTGCCGGAGGACTCCGGAGCGCACGTGGTGCTGCTCGGCGGCGCCAAGCTGCTGATGGCGGCGAGCGCGCCCAAGACGGCGGACCTGCTCGCCGACCTCGGCCACGAGCCCGTCCTGGTCGACATCAGCGAGTTCGAGAAGCTCGAAGGCTGTGTGACATGCCTCTCGGTGCGGATGCGGGAGCTGTACGCCTGAGCGGACGCGAACTTTTCCGTTTCGGCCGCGACCTGCGGTTCCTGGAATGGCTTGTCATGCTCGGGGAACACGGCTGATCAGGGATCTTTACACCTCGCTTAACCTACGGTCTCGTAACCTACGGAGACGTAGCCTACGATTCCGTAGGTACCGGCCCGGCACCGCTCGCCGGCGCCTCTTCCTATGTTTCCGCGCCCCCTGGAGTACCCGTGACGATCACTTCCCCTCACCTCGGCAGCGCGTCCTCCGCCTGGACCGACGCCCGGCTGCTGTACGCGCTGGAGGAAGTCGTCGAGCAGGAGCTCAACCGGCACTTGAAGGTCGCCAAGGACTGGATGCCCCATGAGTACGTACCGTTCAGCGACGGCCGCAATTTCCCGGGCATCTTCGAGGACGGCGAGGCGTGGGGCAAGGAGCAGTCCAAGGTCACCGAGATCGGTCGGATCGCGCTGGTCGTGAACCTGCTGACCGAGGACAATCTCCCGAGTTACCACCACGAGATCGCCTCGCTCTTCGGCCGTGACGGCGCCTGGGGCACCTGGGTGCACCGCTGGACCGCGGAGGAGGGCCGGCACGGCATCGTGATGCGCGACTACCTGCTCACCTCGCGCGCGGTCGACCCGGACCAGCTGGAGCAGTTCCGCATGTCCCACATGAGCGAGGGCTTCGAGTCGGACAACCGCCACTCCATGCTGCACTCGGTGGCCTACGTCGCCTTCCAGGAGCTGGCGACCCGCGTCTCGCACCGCAACACCGGCCACCAGTCCGGCGACCCGGTCTGCGACCGCATGCTGGCGCGCATCGCGACCGACGAGAACCTGCACATGGTCTTCTACCGGAACCTGCTGAAGGCGGCCTTCGACCTCGCGCCCGACATGACGATGCAGGCGGTGCGCGACGTGATCGTCAACTTCCGGATGCCCGGCCACGGCATGCCCGGCTTCGAGCGGGCCGCCGCGCAGATGGCGATCGGCGAGATCTACAACATGCGCATCCACCACGACGACGTCATCCAGCCCGTCCTGCGCTTCCTGAAGGTCCTGGAGATCGACGGCCTCGGCCCGGAGGGCCTCAAGGCCCAGGAGGAACTCGGCCTGTACATGGGCGGCCTGGACACGGAGGCCTCGAAGTTCGACGAGAAGCTGGCGGCGCGCAAGGAGCGGATGGCGGCTCGCGCGGCAGCGCAGTAGACCTGGTCGGCGGCAGGGCAAGAGACCTAGTCGGTCGTACGCCTGAGGTGGAGCCGTTCCTTCTCGGACAGGCCGCCCCAGACGCCGAAGCGCTCGTCGTTGTCCAGGGCGTACTCCAGGCAGGCGGAGCGCATCTCGCACATGCCGCAGATGCGCTTCGCCTCACGCACCGAGCTGCCCGGTTCGGGAAAGAAGAAGTCCGCCCCGGTCTGCGCACACAGTGCCTGGGCCTGCCAGGCGAGGTCGGCCGGGGTGATCGTTTCTATGTGCATGACCGAGATCCTGCCGGGCCGCGAAAAACATTCCATCAACGCGGGATCAACGCCGTGGCCAAAGGCCTCCGGCCATCCGATGATGACGCGGCGGGCGCCCGAGCGCACGACGGCACGCGGAACGCCGTACGACAAAATGAATGCGGCCGATCACCCAGGGTTATCCGATCAGTTGGTCCAACCCCGCGCGATTGTCAGTGGGCGGTGCGAGACTCGGCAGTGCAGGCAACGGGACCCCTCAAAGGAGGGCAGAGATGCTCACCACCCGTTATGTCACCGGCGCTCCGAACTGGCTGGATCTAGGCACACCCGACATCGACGGAGCCGCCTCCTTCTACGGCGGGCTCTTCGGCTGGCAGTTCCAGCCGGGCGGGCCCGAGGTGGGCGGCTATGGCTTGTTCCAGCTCGAGGGCAGGACCGCGGCGGGCGGCATGCAGACCACCCCGGAACAGGGCCCGCCCTCCTGGACCGTGTACTTCCAGACCCCGGACGCGGACGCCACGGCGAAGGCCGCCGAACAGGCGCACGGCTCGGTGCTCATGCAGCCGATGGACGTCATGGAACTGGGCCGGATGGCGATCCTCGCCGACCAGGCGGGGGTGTCCTTCGGCATCTGGCAGCCCGGCGCCAACAAGGGCCTCGACGTCGTGCGGGAACCGGGCTCGCTGTGCTGGCTGGAGCTGTACACGCCGGACCTTCCCGCGGCCGCCGGGTTCTACAACGCGGTGTTCGGCTGGGAGACTTCCGCGGTCACGTTCGCCGGGGAGACGTACACCACCGTCCACCCATTGGGGACCGAGCCGGATGCCATGTTCGGCGGCATGGTCCCGCTGGAGGACGATCCGACCAAGGCGGAAGCCGGCGCCTGGCTGCCGTACTTCGAGGTTCCGGACGCGGACGCGGTGGTCGGCGCGGCCCAGGAAAGGGGCGGCACCGTGCGCCTGCCGGCGACGGACTTGGAGAACGTCGGCCGGATCGCCGAACTCGCCGATCCGTACGGCGCCCGCTTCGCGGTGATCAAGAGCGCGCCGCCACAGACATAAAGACTCATGCCGCAGACATAAAGACTCATAAAGACTGGGGTCACGCCGAGGCGCGGCGGACCAGTGTCGTCGGCAGGACGACGCCCGAGGGGGTCACTCCCTCTTCTGCTGTGGTGCCCCGGTCCGGGCCGCGCAGCAGCAGGCGGGCCATCAACCTGCCCATTTCCTCGATGTCCTGACGGACCGTCGTGAGCGGTGGATCGGTCTGTTCGGCGACGGGCAGCATGTCGTCGAAGCCGATCACCGCGACGTCCTCGGGCACGCGCCGCCCCCGCTCGCGCAGCACCCGCAGGGCGCCGGCGGCGCTGAGGTCGTTGGCGGCGAACACGGCGTCCATGTCGGGGCACCGGTCGAGGAGTTCGCGCATCGCCCGCTCGCCGCCGGCCGGGGTGAAGTCGCCCTGGACGACCAGCCTCGGGCCGGCGTCGGTCATGACGTCCCGGTACCCGTCGAGCCGGTCCGCCGCCGAGGTCTGGTCGAGCGGGCCGGTGATGTGCGCGACGCGGCTGCGGCCGAGGCCCACGAGGTGGCGTACGGCCTGGCGGGCGCCGCCGCGGTTGTCGCTGTCGACGTACACCACGTCGCCGCTGTGGCCGTCGTCCCAGCCGGGGCGTCCGCCGAAGACGGTCGGGACTCCGGCGCGCCGGATCAGTCCGGGCAGCGGGTCGTCGAGATGCAGCGAGAAGACGAGCGCTCCGTCGACGTGTCCGCCGGCGAGATAGCGGCCGACTCGGGCGTGGTCGTCGCGGCCTTCGGTGAGCAGCAGCACGAGTTGGTTGTCGTGGGCCGTCAACTCCTTGCTGATTCCCCTAAGTTGCAGGGCGAAGAAGGGGTCGGCGAAGACCCGGGTCTCCGGTTCGGCGACCACGACGGCGACGGCGTCGTGCCGCCTCGTCACGAGGCTGCGGGCGGCCTGGTTGGGCACGTACCCGAGCTCCTCCACCGCCCGCCGGACCCGCTCGACGAGAGCTTCGCGCACACCGTCCCCGCCGTTGACCACCCGGGAGGCGGTGGCCCGCGAGACCCCGGCGCGCGCGGCCACGGCCTCCAGCGTGGGACGCGACGCTGTCTCGGTCACTTCGGGGCTCCTCACCGGCGGGTGCGGATCAGGATAGCCGTGGGCGGAGAGCGAGGATGAGAGCGCTCTCGGGTCATCGAAATCCGGCTTCTGGCACGGCAGTGGGCGCGGAGCGGGCGATGACGGGTCACGCCGGTAGTCCGGCTTCTGCAGGGCAGCACACCAGAGCTGGGCGATGACGGCGCACACCCGCGGCCCGGCCTCCGCCACACAGCACACCAGAGCTGGGCGATGACGGCCCACACCCGCAACCCGGCCTCCGCCACACAGCACACCAGAGCTGGGCGATGACGGCCCACACCCGCAACCCGGCCTCCGCCACACAACACACCAGGACCGGACGACGCCCCCTCACCCCAGCAGATCCACCCGCCGCCCCACCCCCTCCCGCTCCGCCCGCCGATACGCCCGCCACGCGAGCGCCAGGTCCTGCCAGGGCAGGCCGACGGGGGCGTAGACGGAACGGGTCCCGGCGCTCACCCGCCCCGGGTGTTCGCCACGCAGGATCTCGCCCAAGGTGGCATCGGCGTCGAGGCCTGCGGGCGTCAAAGCTCCCATGGTGGCGGCCAGTTGACGGTCGTCCACGACGAGGAGCGACGCGGCGAGCAGGTCGGCGGCCAGCTCCCGCTTGCCGGGCTCGTCGGCGCCCAGGCTGGTGAAGTGCTGCCCCTCCCGGGTGTCGGCCAGGGACAGCAGCGGCGCGCGGGACCAGGTGGCCAGCAGGACGATGTCGGCGGCTGCGGCGACCTCCGTCGGCGAGGCCACCGCCCGCCCGCCGTGCCGCGCTGCGAACGCCGCGGCCCGGTCGCCGTCCGTGTCGTGGACGACGAGCGCGCGGTGCTGCCGCAGTACGCCCAGTCCGCGCACCATGAGTTCGGCCTGGGCGCCCGCGCCGATCACCCCCAGCACGGTCCCCGGTCCGGCGAGCACCTGGGTGCCCAGTGCGGCGGCCAGTCCCGTGCGCCACGCCGTGACCGTCGCCGAGTCCAGCAGTGCGAGCAGTTCCCCGTCCCGGCCGCTGTGCAGGCAGATCACCCCGCGCAGGGCGGGCCGGGCGCCCGGGAACTTGGCGTTGACCTTCACCGTGTACGCCTCGATGCCGGGCAGCAGGCCGGGGATCAGCGCCGTGGCGGTGCCGGGGAACGGCAGGTCGGTCCGCACCCGTTGCCCGGCGACCGGTACGGCGTCCGCCGCGCGGAAGCCGTCGCGCAGCGCGGCCAGGCAGTCCACGGGGTCCAGTACGGCTTCCAGGTCACCGCGGGTGAGGAGAAGAGTCACCCGCCCATGATCGGTCAGTGATCGTGCTCGTGCGGCTCGTACCCCGGGATCGTCCCGTCCGGCTTCTTCACCAGGAACAGCCCCACCATCCCCATGTCGGAGTGGCTCTGCACATGGCAGTGGTACATCCACGCGCCCGCCCCGACGCCCTCCCCCGCGATCACCTGGAAGCCGAAGGAGTCGGCCGGCCCCGTGATCTTGTTGTCGATGACCTGGCTGGGGTCGTCGGGCCCGGTGAGCATGCCCGTGCGGTTGTCCGCCCAACGGTGACCGTGCAGATGGAAGGTGTGGTAGTACTCGCCGTGCGTGATCATCACGAACTCGACGCGCTCGCCCGTCGTCGCCTCGAAGTCGGGGCCGCTGTGCGCGGGCTTGTTGTTGATCGTCATGTCGTTGAAGACGATCGTGTACGTCCTCTCCGGCAGGATGTCGCCCGCGCGCCGGACGATCACCGGGCCGTACAGTCCCTTGCGGAGGCCGCCCGTGCCGTGTTCCGTGCCGACGACGTGGTCGTGGTAGTGCCAGTAGCCCGCGCTGCCCGCCCGCCAGGTGCCGTCCTTGCGGCGACCGGGGGCGTGGGTGCGCCAGGTGTAGGTGCGGGTGCCGCCGGGCTCGACGTCGCTCTTGGTCGACTTCGTGCCGTCGCTGGAGATTTCGTAGTCCAGTCCGTGCACGTGCAGGCTCACCGCGACCTCCGTCGTGTTCTCGAACTCGACGTGCAGGGTGTCTCCCTCGTCGAGTTCGATCAGCGGTCCGGGGATCGTCGCCTTCCCCTTCTCCAGGCCGTAGCCCATCTGCCCGTCGGCGAGCCGCTCGGCGTAGAGCTTGATGCGTTTGACCTCGCCGCCGGCCCGTGCCGTCTTCGCCGGTGTGTCGGCGCCGACGGCCTCGGGGGCCAGGGACAACGAGGTCGCGACGGCCGCGCCGCCCAGCAGCACCCGCCGGTTGAATCCGCGTCTGTCCATGCGGAACTCCCCACCCTGATACGGAATTTGCGGAGACGTACCTGTGATGAACCGGTGAGACGGTACCGGCCCCGCGCCCGTTTATCCACGCTCAGGACAAAGTTAGCGTCATTGCGGTCATAGGTATTGGCGAGTCATGCAAAGGGGTCTAGCTTCCTTGGCGCTGTTGCCGTGACCGAGGAGGTGCCCATGCACTTACGAGGGTTGAGCGCAAGAAGCACGAGAAGAACGAGAAGACGGGCCTGGGCGGCCACCGTGGTCGCCGGGATCGTCGCCGCAGGGCTGCTGTCGGGTCCCGCCGCCACCGCCCGCCCGGCGCCGGAGCCCTCGCCGACAACGATGTCCGTCAAGTCGCCGCCGGGCGGCGCGAACGTGCGGGTGCTGATCTTCTACGGGTCCGCGGCGGCCGGGGACGAGTCGCCGGTCGTCAACGCCGGGATCGGTGCGATCGAGCGGATCGGCCTGTCCGGACCGGCGAACCAGCGCTTCAAGGTCGAGGCCACGGACGACTCCTCGGTCTTCACCGACGAGACCAAGCTCGGCCGCTACAACGCGATCGTCTTCCTGACCGGTGGCGGCGACGTGCTCGACCCCGAGCAGGAAGCGGGCCTGGAGGCCTACATGGAGGCCGACGGCGGATTCCTCGGCATCCATGACGCCGCCCGCGCGGAGCCGTACTCGGACTGGTTCACCGGCCTCGTCGGCGCCCGTCCGGCCGCCTCCAGTCCAACGACCGTACAGCGGGCGACCGTTGAGGTCGGCGACCGGCAGCACCCGGCCACCAAGGACCTGCCGCTCCAGTGGAAGCGCCCCGACCAGTGGCTCAACTGGGCGAAGAACCCGTCGGGTGACGTGCATACGGTCGCCCGTGTACGGGAGTCGACATACCGGCCGGGTGCGAGCGCCAACGGCTGGGACCACCCGGTCAGTTGGTGCCGGGACTACGACGGCGGCCGTTCCTTCTACACCGGCATGGGCGGCACGGTGTCGTCGTACGACGAGACGGACTTCCGCGCGCATCTGCGCGGCGCGCTCCTGTGGACCACCCGGCTGGTGCGGGCGGACTGCAAGGCGACGATCAACGGCAACTACAAGGCGGAGCGGCTCACCCAGCCGAACCAGCCGGGCCAGAACGACCAGATCGGCGAACCGCACGGCCTGGTCACCGCGCCCGACGGCCGCGTGCTCTACATCGGCCGGGGCGGCGCCGACTCCTCCCAGCCCGTGATCACCGACTGGAACAACCCGGACATCGGCAAGGGCAAGGGCGAGATCCACGTCTACGACCCGGCGACCAAGAAGGTCACCCTGGCGGGTGCGCTGACGGTCTTCGGCAACAAGGGCGGCGGCGACGAGCTGGTGAAGGTCGAGGAGGGCCTGCTCGGTATCGAACTCGACCCGCGCTTCGAGCAGAACGGCTGGGTGTATCTGCACTACACGCCGCACGCGCGGATCGACCGCGACACCCGGATGGCCGAGCGCCGCGTCTCCCGCTTCACCCTCGACCCCGCCACCAACAGGCTGGACCTCGACAGCGAGAAGGTGCTGCTCAAGTGGCCGGTGCAGATCCACAGTTGCTGCCATGCGGGCGGCGGGATGGCCTGGGACTCCCAGGACAACCTGTACATCGCGACCGGTGACAACAACTCCAGTGGTTTCAGCGACGGTTACTCCGGCAACAACCCGCAGCCCAACTACAAGGGGGTCTCCTTCGCCGACGCGCGCCGCACCGCCGGCAACACCAACAACCTCAACGGCAAGATCCTGCGCATCCACCCGGAACCCGACGGGACGTACACGATCCCGGACGGCAACCTCTTCACCGGCGAGGAGACCGACGAGGGCGGCGGCAAGACCCGCGGCGAGATCTACGTGATGGGCGTGCGCAACCCGGCGCGGATCTTCGTCGACCGGCAGACCGACATCCTCTACGCCGGCTGGGTCGGCCCGGACGCGAGCGCGCCGTCGACGACCTGGGGGCCCGCCAAGTACGACACCTTCGCCGTCATCACCCAGGCGAGCAACCGGGGCTGGCCGTACTGCATGGGCAACAAACAGCCCTACCGGGACCGCAATCTGCCGGATCCGGCACAGCCGCTCGGCTGGTACGACTGCGACCGCCCGAAGAACGAGTCGCCGAACAACGACGGCCTGGTCAATCTGCCGCCCGTCACCGGCAACAACATCTGGTACTCGCCCCAGGGCGGCGCACCCGACTTCCCGCGCGACGCGAACGGCGTCCCGTCGTACCAGCAGGAGGAGGCCACCTATCTGCTGCCCTGGCTCACGGGCGGCGGCCAGGCCGCGATGAACGGGCCGGTCTACCGCTACGACGCGGCGAGCGCGAGCGGGACCAAGTGGCCCTCGTACTGGGACGGCAAGTGGTTCGTCGGCGACTTCTACGACGCCGACCAGCCGCGCAACGCGGTCATCACCGACCCGAAGACCCACGGCGTGGGCGGTCTGCCGGTCCATTCGGAGTCGCTGAAGAAGATCGTGCCGATCGGCAACGACGGCATCAAGAACCTCATGGACTGGAAGTTCGGTCCGGACGGCGCGTTGTACGTCCTCGACTACGGCCGCGGCTTCTTCACCTCGGACGCCAAGTCGGCGCTGTGGCGGGTCACTTACACGGGCGGCGGACCGACTCCGGCCGCCGGCCTCCTGGCGAGAGGAGCCACCCGGTGATGCGCCGGCAAAGACTCCTCACAGCCCTGTTGGCGGCCGTGCTCATCATGCTCGGGTCGCAGGGGACGCCCGCTGCCGGCCGGCCGGAAGCCCGTGCCGCGGCACAGGTCCTCACCTGGACCGCCGGCAACGACATCGACAAGTACACGTCCGCTCCCGCGACGGCCGTCGCGGGTCCGGCGACGATCGTCTTCGAGAACAGCGTGGCGACCGGCAACACCACCGGCATGCCGCACACGTTGACGTTCGCGACGAGCGACCCCGAGTTCAACAACGATGTCCAGCTCAACATCCTCGCCAACCCGAACGACGACCAGGGCGGCCGCTACACCGCCGAGGTCACGCTCACCCCCGGCCGCTACTTCTACCACTGCACCATCCCCGGCCACGGCCAGATGCAGGGCATCCTCGTGGTGACCGAGGGCGGCGGCGAGGACACGACACCGCCCGAGACGGCCGCGCGGGTGACCGGCTCGCAGAACGCGCAGGGCGAGTACGTCGGTTCGGCGAGCGTCGCGATCAGCGCGACGGACGAGGGCGGATCCGGCGTCGACGGCATACAGTATGCGGTCGGCGACGCGGGCGACTGGCTACCGTATACCGCACCCGTCGTCGTCGACCAGGTCGGCAGCCACAAGATCCGCTACCGCGCGCTCGACAAGGCGGGCAACGTGTCCGCCGAAAAGAGCGTCGAGTTCACGGTCGTCGCACCGGACTCGGACGACACGACACCGCCGCAGACCTCGGCGACGGTGAGCGGCGAACGGAACGCCGACGGGGCCTATGTCGACATGGCCACGGTGACCGTCTCGGCCTCCGACACCGGTTCCGGGGTCAACACCGTCGAGTACGCGGTCGGCACCGGGGCCTGGGAGCCGTACACCGCGCCCGTGATGGTGCATCAGCCCGGCACCCACACCGTGCGCTACCGGGCCACCGACAAGGCGGGCAACCCCGCCGCCGAGAAGAGTGTGGAGTTCACGGTCATCGCGGCGCCCCCGCAGGACACGGCCCCGCCGGTGACGGGCGTGACCGTCGACGGTACGCGGAACTCCGACGGGGCCTACGTCGGCAACGCCAGAGTGACGGTGAGCGCGACCGACGAGGGCGGCTCGGGTGTCGACAGGATCGAGTATTCGCTCGATGGTGGACCGTACATCGCCTACACCAACCCAGTGGTGGTCGACCGTGCGGGTGCCCACACCGTGGCGTACCGGGCGAGCGACAAGGCGGGCAACACCTCATCGTCCCGGACCGTGAGCTTCACGGTGGTGGCCGGCGGCGGGGTGCCCGCGCCCAACTGCCCGGAGTTCGACGAGCGGTTGACGGTGGTCGTCGGCACGGTCGACTCGGGCGTGCCCAACCGGGTCACCGACAACCGGTGCCGGATCAACGAGTTGATCGAGGACGAGAAGGAGTGGACGTCCCACGCGCTGTTCCTCAAGCACGTGAAGACGGTCCTGGACAGGCTGCTGAAGGAAGGGGTCGTCGACCAGCGCGAGTACAACGCGATCCAGAAGGCCGCCCGCCAGTCGGGGCTCGGCAAACCCGGCCAGACCGAGGGCTACCGCACGATCCTGGACGGCACCGCGGACTCCTTCGCCGAGTGGCAGCAGGTGGGCGGCGGTTCGTTCGCGCCGAACCCGGACGGATCGATCACCTCGGGCACCACCCGGGACGGACTCGGCATGCTGTGGTTCCCCGAGCGCAAGTACGGCGACTTCTCGCTCAAGCTCCAGTGGCGTGACGACGCTCCGGGCACCGGGAACGCCAACTCCGGTGTGTTCGTGCGGTTCCCGGGGGTCCACGACCACCCGGAGGAGGCGCGGCCGGAGTGGGTCGCCATCAAGTACGGGCACGAGGTGCAGGTGCTCGACCGGCCCGACGGCGACATGTACAAGACCGGCTCGGTCTACGGCTTCGACCGGGTGGGGCTCGCCGGTGCCGGCGTCACCCAGAAGGGCACCTGGAACGACTACGAGATCCGGGTGGTCGACCAGCACTACTCGGTCTACCGCAACGGCGTCCTGATCAACGAGTTCGACAACCTCGGCGGCCAGGACTTCTCCCCGCCACGCTCGGACGACCCGGGCACGGACGGGCGGCGGTTCGCCTCCGGCTATCTCGGGCTCCAGGTGCACGGCACGACGGACGTGGTCTCGTACCGGGACATCCGGATCAAGGAGCTGTAGGCCCCGGTT
Source organism: Streptomyces sp. NPDC050619 (assembly GCF_040654815.1). Taxonomy (NCBI): domain Bacteria; kingdom Bacillati; phylum Actinomycetota; class Actinomycetes; order Kitasatosporales; family Streptomycetaceae; genus Streptomyces; species Streptomyces sp. NPDC050619. The sequence goes on from NZ_JBFAIR010000031.1 coordinate 117,803, forward strand.
TCCTGGCCCGGCTCGGCTGTACCCGCTTGGGTTCTCCCGGCATCTTCGGATACTCGGGCGGGTACGGCAGATCGCCGAGCCCGTGATCGTGCTCGTCACGGCGCGCCAGCTCCAGGAGCGCGTCGAGCGAGAAGCGGTGGTCGTCCATGTCCGCGTGCACATCGCCGAGTTCGGCGTAGCGCGCGGGCATGGTCGCGAGGTCGAAGTCCCGCGGATGGGCCTCGCCCACCTCCTCCCAGCGCAGGGGCGCGGAGACCGGGGCGTGCGGGCGCGGCCGTACGGAGTAGGCGGAGGCGATCGTGCGGTCCCGGGCGGTCTGGTTGTAGTCCAGGAAGATGCGCTGCCCGCGCTCCTCCTTCCACCACTTGATGGTCACGTGGTCCGGCATCCGGCGTTCCATCTCGCGCCCTACGGCGATGGCGGCGCGCCGGACCTGGGTGAAGGTCCAGCTCGGTGCGATCGGCACGAACACATGCAGGCCACGTCCACCGGATGTCTTGGGGAATCCGCGCAGGCCGCCGAACTCGTCGAGGACGGCGCGCAGTTCGTGGGCGGCGCGGACGGCGTCGGCGTAGTCGGTGCCGGGCTGCGGGTCGAGGTCGATGCGCAGTTCGTCCGGGCGGTCGACGTCGTCGCGGCGCACCGGCCAGGGGTGGAAGGTGAGGGTGCCGAACTGGGCGGCCCACACCGCGGCGCCCACCTCGGTCGGGCACATCTCGTCGGCGCTGCGACCGCTGGGGAAGGTGATGTGGGCGGTCGGGATCCAGTCGGGCATGTTCTTCGGGGCCCGCTTCTGGAAGAAGGACTCGCCGGTGACTCCTTCGGGGTAGCGCTCGAGCATGGTGGGCCGGTCGCGCAGCGCGCGCAGGATGCCGGGGCCGACGGCCAGGTAGTACCGGGCGAGGTCCAGCTTGGTGAAGCCGCGCTCCGGGAAGAAGATCTTGTCCGGGCTGGACAGCCGTACGGTCCGGCCGCCCGCCTCCAGTTCCACCGCTTCGCCCATGCGAGCCACGGTAGGCGTACCGCGCAAACCTCGCACACCGGGCATTTCGCGATGCACAAGAGCAGAATCGGAGCATGGACCTGCCAGTGATGCCGCCCGTGAAGCCCATGCTCGCCAAGTCGGTGGCGCGCATCCCGCCGGGCATGCACTACGAGGCGAAGTGGGACGGGTTCCGGGCGATCGTGTTCCGCGACGGGGCCGAGGCCGAGCTGGGCAGCCGTACCGGCAAGCCGTTGACCAGGTACTTTCCCGAGCTGGTGGCGGCGCTCAAGGAGCGGTTGCCGCAGCGTTGTGTGCTGGACGGGGAGATCGTGATCGCGCGGGAGGGGCACCTGGACTTCGACGCGCTGACCGAGCGCATCCACCCGGCGGACTCCCGGGTGCGGATGCTGGCCGAGAAGACGCCGTCGTCGTTCGTGGCCTTCGACCTGCTGGCACTGGCCGACGAGTCGCTGCTGGACGTCCCCCTCACCGACCGCAGGACGCTCCTCACCACAGCGCTGTCCGAGGCGGGCGCTCCCGTGCACATGGCGCCGGCGACCACCGATATCGAGGTGGCGCGGCAGTGGTTCGAGCAGTACGAGGGGGCGGGCCTGGACGGCGTCATCGCCAAGCCGCTGACGCTTCCCTACCTCCAGGACGAGCGCGCCATGTTCAAGATCAAGCACGAGCGCACGGCGGACGTCGTCGTCGCGGGCTACCGCCTCCACAAGAGCGGCCCCGTGGTGGGCTCACTCCTGCTCGGTCTCTACGACGACAAGGGCGCCCTCCAGCACGTCGGCGTGTCCGCCGCCTTCCCCATGAAGCGGCGCGCCGAGCTGGTCGAGGAGCTGGAGCCGCTGCGTATGGACGCCGTGGCCGGGCATCCCTGGGCGGCCTGGTCCGAGGAGGCGGCGCACGAGACGGCCCGGCTGCCCGGCGCCCCGAGCCGCTGGTCGGGCAAGAAGGACCTGTCCTGGGTGCCGCTGCGGCCGGAGCGGGTGGCCGAGGTGGCGTACGACCACATGGAGAACGGAGCGCGCTTCCGGCACACGGCGCGCTTCCGCCGCTGGCGCCCGGACCGGACCCCCGAGAGCTGCACGTACGGCCAGCTGGAGGAGCCGGTGCGCTACGACCTGGCGGAGATCTTCGGCAGCCGGGACTGACTCACGGCGACTGACTCACGGCGTCATCAGCACCTTGACCGCGCCGTCCTGCTTGCGCTGGAACATCTCGTAGGCGTGCGGGGCGTCGGCCAGCGGCAGCCGGTGCGTGGCGAAGTCGTCGACGCCGAGCGGGTCCTCGTCGGTGAGGTACGGGATGATCTCGTCGCTCCAGCGGCGCACGTTGGCCTGGCCCATCCGGATCTGGATCTGCTTGTCGAACATCGTGAGCATCGGCAGCGGGTCGGCCATGCCGCCGTAGACGCCGACGAGCGAGAGGGTGCCGCCGCGCCGCACCAGTTCGATGGCGGTGTTCAGGGCGGCGAGCCGGTCGACGCTGAAGCGTTCCGCGAACGGGCCGCTCAGCTTCCGGGGCAGCAGGGACGATGCCTGCTGGGCCAGCCGGGCGGCGGCACTGCCGTGCGCCTCGGTGCCGACCGCGTCGATCACGGCGTCCGGGCCGCGGCCGTCCGTCTCGTCGCGGATCGCCTGGATCAGTTCCTTCTCGTTGTCGAAGCCCCTGAGGTCGTACGTCTCCACACCGCGCTCGCGGGCCCGGCGCAGCCGCTCGCTCACCCGGTCCACTCCGAACACCCGCCCCGCGCCGCGCACCTGGGCGATCCGGCAGGCCATGTCGCCGATCGGGCCGAGGCCGAGCACGGCGATGCTGCCGCCCTGCGGGACGTCCGCATAGGCGACCGCCTGCCAGGCGGTGGGCAGGACGTCGGAGAGGTAGACGAAGCGGTCGTCGGGCGGACCCTCCGGAACCTTGATCGGGCCGTACTGCGCCTGCGGGACGCGCAGGTACTCGGCCTGGGCGCCCGGTACGGATCCGTACAGCCGGGTGTAGCCGAACAGGGCGGCGCCCATGCCCTCGCTGTGGACCTGGGTGGTCTCGCACTGCGTCGGCAGTCCGGTCACGCACATCCAGCAGTTGCCGCAGGCGATCTGGAACGGCACCACGACCCGGTCGCCCGCCGCGAGGTCCGGTACCGCGGCGCCGACCTCCTGGACGATGCCCATGGGCTCGTGGCCGAGGATGTCGCCCGGTGTCATGAACGCGGTGAGCACCTCGTACAGGTGCAGGTCGGAGCCGCACAGTCCGGTGGAGGTGACGCGGATAACGGCGTCCGTCGGTTCCTGGACCTCCGGATCGGGCACGCTCTCCACCCGGACGTCCCGCTTGCCCTGCCAGGTCACTGCCTTCATCGCGCGCTCCCTCAAGTCATGTCGGCGCGTCCCCTCTGCGGTGGCGCCCGGGTACCCGGGCGGACGCACGCCGAACCGTGACGCGTGGGCCGATCGGCTTATAAGCGGCGCACAATCAGAACCGATCGGGTATGGCCATCAATGAACCGATAAGCGCACAATCGATGACACGAGACAGGCGGCCACGGTGGGCATGGAACAGAAGGCACACAAGCGGCGCACCGCTACGACGGCGACGCTGCTGGCCGCCGTGGTCACGGCCGCTCTGGCGGCGGGCTGCACGGGCGGGGGCGGCCCGGTCGACGACGGACGCGGTCAGCTGCGGACGCCCACCCCGAGCCAGAGCGACAGCGGCAGTCCCAGACCCAGCGCCGCCGCCCCCTCCGCGCTCGCCGTGAAGATCGACAACGTGCGCGCGGCCCGGCCCCAGACGGGCCTCGACTCCGCCGATGTCGTCTACGCCGAGCAGGTCGAGGGCGGGCTGAGCCGGCTGATGGCGGTGTACGCGACGAAGCTGCCCGAGGTCATCGGGCCGGTGCGCAGCGCGCGCGTGTCGGATCTGGAGTTGCTGCGTCAGTTCGACCGGCCGGTGTTCGCCTTCTCCGGGGCCCAGGGCAAGCTGATTCCGCTGATCAACAAGGAACCGCTGGACGTGCAGACGCCCGGCAAGGTCTCCGGCGCCTTCTTCCGGGGCAGCGGCAAGTCCGCGCCGCACAACCTCTACCTGCGCCCGAACCGGCTGCTGCCCTCCGCACCGGGCGCCGACGCGCTGACGACCGGCTTCCGCTACGGCGCCCCGCCCGCGGGCGGGGAGCGGGAGACCTCGCGGACCGTGCGCTACCCGGCGGCCCGCTTCACCTTCAGCTGGTCCGCCGACCAGGGCCGCTGGCTGGTGGCGATGGACGGGACGCCGACCGTGACGACCGACGGGAAGCGGGTGGCTGCCGCGACGGTCGTCGTGCAGCACGTGAAGATCCGCGAGTCCGTTTTCCACGACTCCCTCGGCAACAACACGCCGTACACCGAGACGATCGGCTCGGGGAAGGCGGAGGTGCTGCGCGGCGGTCGGGCCTACGACGTGAACTGGAAGCGCGAGAAGGCCACGGACGGCACGGAGTTCACGACGGCGGACGGCACGCCGGTGAACTTCGCCAAGGGGCAGGTGTGGGTGGTGTTCACCAAGGCGTGAGGGGCGCGCCCTCGGGCCGTCAGGACGGCGCGGCGAGGCGTTCCGCGGGGTTGCGGAGCCCCTCCGCCGCGTCCGAGACGCGCCGGATCAGGTCGAAGAACACGGTCTGCTCCTCGGCGGAGAGCGGGGCCAGGAAGATCTGGTTCATCCGGGCCGTGCGCACGGTCAGCTTGCGGTGGGTGCGCAGCCCCTCGTCGGTGAGGCGCAGCAGGAAGCGGCGACCGTCCTGCGGATCGCGCACCTTGTCGAGCAGTCCGCGCCGGCCGAGCCGGCTGATCACCTCGGCGATGGTGGACCGGTCCAGCCCCACCCGCTCCCCCACCGTGCGCTGATCGAGACCGGGCTCGGCGACGAGCGCGTTCATGACCGCGAACTGCGGGGAGGTGATCTCCTCGGAGACCATCGTGTTCCACAGCAGGTAGTGCGCCTGCTGGAGCCGCCGGGCCAGGTGCCCGGGGTGGGTGGAGAGGTCCACCGCGGCCATGTGCGCTCCCGAGATCGTATTCGTTGGTGTACTGAACGATACTGGGGAGTGGTCGCGGCTGTCTTGGGGCCATCCACACGAACTGACCTTGCATTTCCGCTGGGCCTTGACGCCTCACTCCGCCGGTGGCAGCGTGTGGGACACCTCGCTGAAATACTCAGTGCCCTGATTAATTGGTTGCCGGATGCTCGAACTGGATGGGGCTTCACGGGATGGACAAGGTGGTCGCCATGGCCCTGGATACACCCCGGCCGGTGTGGGCACCCAGGTCACCGACGGCGGACTGCCCTGGCGCTACGACGGCTCCGTGGAGCACGGTATCCGCACCGACTTCGCGCTGGTCAGGGCCGATCCAGCAGGTGGTGGCGCTCACCCCCGAGCAGGCCGCCGGCCAAGTCGACCCCGACCTGATCAACGCGGGCACACCGACGTCGCCGTGCACAACATCAGCGGTGAGCAGCAGGACGAGTTCGCGCTGGGCAGCCACCGCAAGGCGGCGGGACGCCTCCCTCGCCGCCATGGCCAAGCTGAAACCCTCCGACGAGGAGGGCCTGAAGGCCACCGGCCGCGAGCACTCTCGGCTCCGCTCGAGCGAGGGGGACCCCCATGGCGCCTCCGGTGCCCGCCTCGCCGGTACGGTCGCCCACCAATCGCCCGCCAGGGCGGCGGAATCGGCGTCGCCACCCTCTGCATCGGCGTGGGCCAGGGCCTCGCCCTCGTTCTCGAACGCTAGGAAGCGTCAGAAAGCGCAAGAAGCGCTAAGAAGCGTTAGGAAACCTCATGACTCTCACCCAAGCGGACATCGACCAGGAGATCGCGGCCGAGCACGCCGCGTACGAGAAGCGTCTCGCCGACGGCGCCCCCGTCGAGCACCAGCCGCGTCGCGACTACGCCCCCTACCGTTCCTCGGTGCTGCGCCATCCGAAACAGCCGCCGGTCGCCATCGACGTCAGCAAGGACCCGGAGCTGGTGGAGTTGTCCTCCCCCGCCTTCGGGGAACGCGACATCACCGAGATCGACAACGACCTCACCCGGCAGCACCACGGCGAGCCCATCGGTGAGCGCATCACCGTCTCCGGCCGGCTCCTGGACCGGGACGGGCGTCCGATCCGCGGCCAGCTCGTCGAGATCTGGCAGGCCAACTCGGCCGGCCGCTACGCCCACCAGCGCGAGCAGCACGACGCCCCGCTGGACCCCCACTTCACCGGCGTCGGCCGCACCCTCACCGACGCCGACGGCCGCTACCTCTTCACCACGATCCAGCCGGGCCCCTACCCGTGGCGCCAGCACGTCAACGCCTGGCGGCCGGCGCACATCCACTTCTCGCTCTTCGGCACGGCGTTCACCGAGCGGCTCGTGACGCAGATGTACTTCCCGAACGACCCTCTGTTCCCCTACGACCCGATCATCCAGTCGGTGACGGACGACCCGGCCCGGCAGCGGCTGGTGGCGACATACGACCACAGCCTGTCGGTCCCGGAGTTCTCGATGGGCTACCACTGGGACATCGTGCTCGACGGGCCGAACGCCACCTGGATCGAAGAAGGACGCTGACCTGCCATGACGAAGATCGACACGAGCCGTCCGGAGACCGTGCTCCCCACCCCGTCCCACACGGTCGGCCCCTTCTACGGCCACGCCCTGCCGTTCCCCGGCGGTGGCGACATCGCCCCGGCCGGCCACCCGGACACGATCACGTTCCAGGGCTACGTGTACGACGGCGAGGGCAATCCGCTGCCGGACGCGCTGGTGGAGCTGTGGGGTCCGGATCCGGACGGCAACCTGCCGCAGGTCGACGGCTCGATGCGGCGCGACCCCGCGAGCGGCGGCTTCCTCGGCCGCAACGGCGTGGAGTTCACCGGCTGGGGGCGCATCCAGACCGACGCCAACGGCCACTGGTACGCGCGGACGCTGCGGCCCGGCGCGCGTGGGCACAGCGCCCCGTACATCAGTGTGTGCGTCTTCGCGCGCGGGCTGCTGGTGCACCTGTACACCCGGATCTATCTGCCGGGTGACGAGGCCGCGCTCGCCGCGGACCCGCTGCTGTCGGCGCTGGACGAGAACCGACGCGGCACGCTGATCGCGGCGGACAGGGGCGACGGGACGTACCGTTTCGACATCCGCCTTCAGGGCGAAGGCGAGACGGTCTTCCTGGAGTTCCAGTGACATCTGCTCATGCGGACACCGGCCTGCTCGCCCCCGGGTGGGCAGGCTCCCCCGCCGCGTCCGCGACGAGCGACAGCGCCGTTCTGCGGGCGCTGCTCGACGCGGAGGCCGCGCTGACCCGCGCCCAGGCCGCGCTGGGGCTCGCCCCGGCCGAGGCCGCGACGGCGGTGACCGAGGCGGCCGACGCCGGCCGCTTCGACGTGCGGTCGCTGGCGGAGCGGGCCCGGGGCGGCGGAAATCCGGTGATCCCGCTGGTGGCCGACCTGACGAAGGCGGTGGGCGAGGCGTACGGCCCGTACGTCCATCGGGGCGCGACCAGTCAGGACATCATGGACACGGCGATGATGCTGGTCGCCGAGCGCACCCTGGGCCCGGTCCTCGACGACCTCGGCCGCACCGAGCGGGCGCTGGCCCGGCTCGCCGCCGAGCACCGGGACACCGCGATGCCCGGGCGGACGCTGACCCAGCACGCCGTACCGACGACGTTCGGGCTGAAGGCGGCCGGGTGGCGGTCGCTGGTACTGGACGCGCGCGACCGGGTGACGGCCGTACGGGACTCCCTGCCCGCCCAACTCGGGGGCGCGGCCGGGACATTGGCGGCCTTCACCGGGTACGGCGCGCGGGACGCCCAGGCTCTCATGGCGGCCTACGCGCGTGAACTCGGCCTCGCGGCACCCCTGTTGCCCTGGCACACCCTCCGCACACCGGTCGCCGACCTCGCCGGCTGCCTGGCCTTCGCGGCGGGGGCGCTGGGCAAGGTCGCCGCGGACGTGCTCACCCTGTCCCGCACCGAGATCGCCGAGCTGGCCGAGGGCAGCGGGGGCGGCTCGTCGGCCATGCCGCACAAGGCGAACCCCGTGCGCTCCACCCTGATCGCGGCCGCGGCCCGGCGCGCGCCGCAGCTCGCGGCCACCTTGTACGGCTCGCTGGCGGCGGAGGACGAGCGGCCGGCCGGGGCCTGGCACGCCGAGTGGGAGCCGCTGCGGGACCTGCTCCGGCTGGTCGGCGGCGCCGCCCGCGACGCCGCCGAACTGACCGAGGGGCTGCGGGTCCACGCGGACGCCATGCGCCAACACCTCGATCTCACCCACGGGTTGATCGTCTCCGAGCGGCTGTCCGCCGAGTTGGCACCGGTGCTCGGCCGTGCCCGCGCCAAGGAACTGCTCACCGGCCTTGCCCGGCGTACGTACACCGAGGGGCGTAGCCTGCGCGAACTCCTCGCCGAAGAGCCCGAGTTGAAGGGCCTCGACCTCGACGGGCTCACCGACCCCACCCATTACACCGGCTCCGCCGGAGCCCTCACCGACCGTGCCCTGGAGCGACGTTGACCGAGAAACTCCTCAACCACCGTGCCGAAGGGCCAGCTTCCGCTCCCCCGCTGCTGCTCGGGCCCTCGCTGGGCACGTCGTACGCCCTGTGGGACAAGGTCGCGCCGGAGCTGTCCGTCACCCACCGGGTGGTCCGCTGGGACCTGCCCGGTCACGGAGGCTCAGCGGCCGATCTGATCGCTTCCGGCGCCACGGTCGGCGATCTCGCCCATCTGGTGCTGGCGCTCGCCGACTCCCTCGGCATCGAGCGGTTCGCGTACGCCGGGGTGTCGCTGGGCGGCGCGGTCGGCCTACAGCTGGCCGTGGACCACCCGGAGCGCGTGTCGTCGCTGGCGGTGATCTGCTCCTCGGCCCACTTCAACGGCTCGACGCCGTGGCAGGAGCGGGCCGCGCGCGTGCGGCGCGACGGCTTGGACTGGCTCGCGGAAAGTGCCGACACCCGCTGGTTCACGGCCGGTTTCACCGTGCCGGAACTCGTCCAGGACCTCCGGGACGCCGCCCCGGAGGCGTACGCCGCCTGCTGCGACGCGCTGGCCGCCTTCGATCTGCGGGACCGGCTCGCGGACATCTCCGCGCGCACCCTGCTGGTCGCCGGTCGGGAGGACCCGGCGACCCCGCCGGCCCATCTGCGGGAGATCGCGGACGCGGTGCCGGGTGCCGCGCTGGTCGAGCTTCCGGGGGCCTCGCATCTGGCGCCCGCACAGTGCCCCGAGGCCGTCCTGACCGCACTGCGGGCGCACCTGGGCGGCACGGCCCGGCGCGGCATGGAGGTGCGCCGCGAGGTGCTCGGGGACGCGCACGTGGACCGGGCACAGGCCCGGCAGACCCCCTTCACCGCGCGGTTCCAGGACTTCATCTCGCGCTACGCCTGGGGCGAGATCTGGACCGACCCGACGCTCACCCGCCGCGAGCGCAGCATGATCACCCTGACCGCGCTGGTCGCGCACGGCCACTACGACGAGCTGGCCATGCATGTGCGGGCGGCCCGGAGCAACGGCCTCACACCGGAGGAGATCGGCGCGGTGCTCCTTCAGACGGCCGTGTACTGCGGGGTTCCGGCGGCGAACTCGGCGTTCGCGACGGCCCAGCGGGTGCTGGCCGAGGAGGAGGAGCGGGACGGCAGCGCAGGGTGACCCTGGCAGTAGTAGCTTCAAGAGCACCTCGCTGAAGCCCGCCCCGCGTGCCTACGGTGGAGGCATGTCCACGATTCTGATCACTGGTGCCACCTCCGGTCTCGGCCGGTACGTCGCCTTCGAACTGGTCCGCTCCGGTCACCTCGTCCTCGCCCACGGCCGCGAAGCCGGCCGCACCGAGCGGCTCGTAGAGGAGCTCCGTGCCGAGGGCGCGGCCGAGGGGTTCGTCGCCGACCTGGCCTCGCTGGCGCGGGTGCGCGAGCTGGGCGCCGAGGTCGCCGAGGCCCACCCCGAGATCGACGTACTGATCAACAACGCGGGCGTGGGCGGTGGTCCGCGCGGCTCGGGGCGTGAGCTCAGCGCCGACGGCCACGAACTGCGGCTGGCGGTCAACTACTTGGCGCCGGTCGCGCTCACCCGCGCCCTGCTGCCCGCACTGCGCGCCAACCCGCCCGCGCGGATCGTCAACGTCGGCTCGGTCGGCCAGGAGCCCCTCGACGTCGACGATCCCGAGCTCACCCGGGACTACAGCGGCGTCTCGGCGTACTGCCGCAGCAAGTTCGCGCTCGCCGCCCACACGTTCGCCCTCGCCGAGGAGCTGGCGGGCAGCGGCGTCGCGGTGAACGTGCTGCACCCTGCCACCTACATGGACACGGCGATGGTCCGCGAGGGCGGCATCAGCCCCTGGAACACGGTCGCCGACGGCGCGCCGGGCGTGCTGGCGCTGGCCACCCAGGAGTTGGGCTCGGGCCGCTACTACGACGGCACACGTCCGGCACGGGCGCACGAGGCCGCGTACGACCCCGAGGTACAGAAACGGCTGGCCGCGGTCACCGATGAGCTGCTGACCGGCTGACCTACCGCAGATCACCTGCTGACCGGCTGACCTACCGCAGCCCGCCGCCCGACTCCAGCACCGCCCTGGCCTGCGCCGCCAGCCCGTCCGCCCCGCAGGACTTCGCCAGTGCCAGGCCCCGGTTGAGCTCGTCCACCGAGCGGGCGAGGATGCCGTGCTCGACGCGGGCCGCCGCGTGTTCGTACTGGCAGGGCGAGGCCTCCAGGTAGGTGACCGCCTGGGCGGCCAGCCGGACCGCGCGCTGCCCGGTCTCCAGCGCGGCGGCGCAGCGCAGGGCCTCGCCGATGGCCGTGTCGGTGCCGAAGCGCTCGGCGTGGCGGCGGACGTCGGTGGCGAGCTGGGCGGCGCGCACCGGGTCCTCCGTGGCGAGGGCGCGGGCCAGGTCGACGGCCCAGGGGACCAGCACCGGGTTGTGGTGGCCGCGCACGGCCGCGGCCTTCTCGGCGGCCTCCAGTTCGTTGACGCCGTCCTTGGCGCGGCCGACGGCGAGCAGGAGCCGGCCGCGCACGGAGCGCGGGTCGGGCAGCACGATGGTGGACGGGTAGGGCGGGGCGAAGCCGTACTGTTCGGCGATCGCCCAGGCCTCGTCGACATGGCCGCGGGCGAGCAGCGTGTCGACGAGGTTGCAGGTCGCCGACCAGTACAGGGGCAGGCCGCGGCCGACGCGCTCGGCGATGTTCAGCGACTCGCGCAGGGACGTCTCCGCGTCCCGGAGCCGGCCGCGCCTGCGGTGTCCGAGACCGACGTAGGCGTGGGCCAGGGCGAGGTGGCCGTCGCTCCAGTTGGCCGACTCGTAGGCGCGCAGGGCCTCCGTGTAGAGGCTTTCCGCGCGGTCGAGCCGGTCGGTGTAGGCGTACGCGGAGGCCAGCATCAAGGGGAGTTCGATTCCCCACTCGTTGTCGGTCCAGGCGAGTCCGGGGGCCAGCCGGCCGTTGACGAGGGCGCGGTCGCACAGCTCGGCGACCTCCTCGGCGTTCTCGCCGTGGGTCATGGCGTCGAAGCCGCGCAGGATGAGCAGGGCCCGCTCGGAGTTGTCCCGGCCGGTGCAGGTCCGGGCGAGTGCGGCGAGCCGCTCCGAGCGTCCCGGCGAGGTCGCCTCGCCCGCGTGGATGCCCTCCCACATGTACTGCACGGCCTGAAGCCGCATCCTGGCGGGGCCCGGCTCGTGCCGGGCGACCTCCGCCTCCACCGTGCGGACGGCCTCCTCCAGCTGGTCGTTGTGCAGGAGTGCCTGGGAGAGGCGGCAGACGGCGTCCACGCGTGTCTCGCCGTCGAGGCCCGGCATGGCGAGCGCGGTCTGGAGGTGGTCGATGGTCTTGGCGGGCGCGGTCAGGAGGGTGGCGCGGCCGAGTTCGTAGAGCACGCGCGCGTGGCTCTCGGGCCGCGGGGGTTCCAGCAGGGCGCGTTCCAGGCAGCGGCGGGCCGCGTCGGGGGCGCCGACGGCGAGATGCTCGGCGGCGGCCTCGCGCAGCTGGTCGACGAGTTCCTCGTCGTTGTCCGGGTGGACCTGGAGGAGGTGGCGGGAGGCGGCCGCGGCGCCGCGGCCGGAGTCGGTGACGACCTGGGCGGCGATGCCGTGCATCGCGGTGCACAGGCCGGGCGGAATGGAGTCGTAGACGGCGGTGGCGATCAGCGGGTTGACGAACTCCAGGTCGCCCAGCGCCGCCCGGGGACCCACCGGGCCGGGTGTGGTGAGGATGCGGGCGCCGCGCAGCTGTTCGGCGCAGCGCATCGCCTCCGCACGGCCCATGGTGGCGAGCTTGGCCACCAGGTCGACGGAGATGCCGGTGCCGAGGATCGCGGCCGCCCAGGCGAACCGGGTGGCGTCTATGCCGAGTTTCTCCAGGCGGGCGACGAGACCGACGCCGCGGGCCGAGCGGTTCAGGGCGCGCAGTTCGCCCGCCGCGTCCTCGCTGGGGTCCAGTGCGCTGTCCCGCACCTTGGCGAGGAGTTCGACGGCTTCGTAGGGGTTGCCTGCGGTGACGGCCCAGACCTCGCGGCAGAACGCGGCGTCGGCGTGTTCGCCCAGGGTGGCGCGGGTGAGGCCGGCGGTGGCCTCCGGGGTCAGGGCCTTCAGGGTGGTGACGGGGCTGCCCGCGGCGTCGGCGACCGTCTCGAGGAGCCGGGCGCTCTCGCCGGACGCCTCGCCGGGGCGGCGGGCCACCACGAGCAGCACGGACAGGTCGTCGAGGCGTGCGGTGAACGCGGCGAGCCAGCGCAGGGTCTCCTGGTCGGCCCAGTGGGCGTCGTCGATCAGCAGCACGAGCGGCCAGTCGCGCCGGGCCAGCCGGCGCACCGCGGCGACCAGGCCTTCGGTGACGCCCTGCGGGTCGGCCGGCCCCTCGCCGGGGTCCGTGATGCCGAGGGCGGGACCGGCGATGCCGTACCAGTCGCCGAGGTATTCGCGGGCCTCCTCCGGCATCAGCGACACCAGCGCGGGCTGGAGGAGTTGTCGTACGACATTGAAGGGGACGGACTTGAGGGTCTCGCCGCCGCGGGCCGACCACACCGTGCAGTTGCGCCGCTCGGCGATGCGGCGGGCCTCGGTCAGCAGGGCGGTCTTGCCGAAGCCCGCCTCGCCGCGGATCACCAGCAGCCTGCCCGAGGAGGAGTTGTCCGCGCCCAGGGTGTCGATCGCCCGGACGACGGCGTCGACTTCCTTCTCCCGCTCCCACAGGGAGGCCGAGGCGGCCTCCACGGGCCGTACCTCCGTCATCCCGCTACCTCCCCAAGTCGCCCCGAACGACGTACAGACCTTGAGCGTAGCCGTCCGGCCGCGGAAGCGAAGGCAGGTCCCAGTACCTGTTGCCTTGACGAGTGACGTCCGGTACAAGCAGGCGACGCGCCGCGCTCGTGACCAGCGGTCACCAACCTGACTGTCCGTCACGAGAACAACCGGGGCCCTCCTTCTCATCCCACTTTCACCGAGGACTCATACGGTGGACACATGACGCAGGAGACTCCCTCCGGGTGGTACCCCGACCCCGGGCAGACAAGTGACGCTCCCGCCACCGAACGCTGGTGGGACGGTAAGGCATGGACGGACCAGACCCGACCCGCGGGATCGGCCGCCGCGTGGGGTCCGCCGACGCAGGCGCCGGCCGCCGGGGCGTACCCGGCGCACCCCGGATATCCGGGGTATCCCGCCCAGCCGCCGGCCGGCCCGCGGCGCGGTCTGCGCACGGGCATAGCCGTGGCGGCGGCCGTCGTGGTCCTGGCCTGCATAGGCGTGGGCGTGTTCGCGCTGTCCGGCGACGACGGCGGGAGCGACAACACCGCCAACTCGCAGCCGACACCGGGCGGGCAGGGCGGTCAGGACGGTTCGACGGGCGGCCAGGGCGGCCAGGGCGGCCCCTTCGGCGGCAACGGCGGTTCGGGCGGCTCCGGGGGTTCGGGCGGCCAGTCGCCCTCGCCCGACCAGTCCGAGGCGCCGAAGATCGAGAGCGGCTCGGTGACCGACGCGGTCGACGGGATCAGCATCCCCATACCGGACGACTGGTACGGCCAGGAGATCTCGGTCGGCGCGCAGGTCTCCTCGAACGACTCCTACGACTGCCCCGGTGACACCTCGCAGAAGTGCACGAAGGGCGGCGCGTACTCGGCGCCGGCCCTGGCTCTCGGCACCAAGGGCAACACCGCCGAGGAGGTCGCGAAGGCGGACATCTCGGCCAACGCCGAGGAGTCCTACGGCGGCAAGACCTACGGCTCGATCACCTCGCACGACGTGCTGGCCTCCGAGGCGGTGACCGTGGCCGGGCAGAAGGGCTACCTGGTCCGCTGGAAGGCGGTCACCAGCAAGGGTGCCGACGGCTATGTCCAGTCGCTGGCCTTCCCCGCCCCCGCGAACTCCCAGCAGATCGTCGTCGTCCGCTTCGGCGTCGACGTCGGGGAGAAGCAGACCGTCATCGACGAGATCACCAAGGGCATCGAGGTGTCGACGGGAAGCGGCAACGGACAGAACGCCTGAAACGGAATGCCTGAATACGTCGGTCGGCCGGGTGAGGCGCCTCTCCGCTCAAGAGGAACCCCACCCGGCCGGGGTACGCGCCGCCCCCGTCCCCACGGTGCGGCGCGAGCAGGTCACCGTCCAGTCATCCCGTGGACGGCGGCCTGAGTCTCAGGTGATTCCCAGGGCCGGCAGCACCGCGGCCTCCACGAATCGGACCAGATAGTCCGGGTCGGCGTACTTTCCCTCCAGGACGGGCCGCGCCCGCAGGACGCCGAACATCTGGGCCGGGATGTACGCCAGCGCCGGATGGTCGGCGGCGACCTCACCACGCTCGACACCGCGTCGCAGGATCTCCTCCAGCGCGCAGACCTCCGGCTCGACGAGCGCCTCGCGCAGCGCCCGCGCGAGTTGTTCGTCCTGGGTGACGGCATGGCCGAGCGCATGGACCAGCTGGGTGTCCTTCGTCGACCAGGCTCCCGCCGCCCGCGCGGCCTGGCGCAGGTCCTCGGCGAGCGAGCCGGTGTCGATGCCGGTGAAGTGCACCCGACGGCTGGCCCGCAGGGCCGCCGCCACGAACTGGGGCTTGGTCTTCCACTGGCGGTAGAGCGTGGACTTGCTGCAGCGCGTGCTGGCGGCGACGCCGTCCATGCTGACGGAGTCGTAGCCGCATTCACGGATCTGCTCGAGTACGGCGTCGAAGAACTCCCGCTCACGCTCCGGCGTGATCTTGGAGCGGCGCGCGGCGGCGAGCGTTTCCGGTTCGTCTGCGGCCTGCGACGTCATCGGCTCTTCTCCTCGCTCGTCTCCGCGGCGGCCAAGCGGCCCGCATTCCGGATTCCAGTGTGGCGTATGTCTATCGATACTCCAGTGTACCGATACGCGACCGTATCGGTACACTGCCGTATCGGTACGAGATCGTATCGATGGGTTTCCGGGGTTCGACGGGTCACCACCTCGTCCAGCGCCGGCACACGTACAACGTCAGCGAAAGGGCCGGGGGATGAATGCCCGCACCGAGCCTGCAGCAGCCAAGCCGCGCTCACCAGCGCGGCCGCCGCTGGTCCGTGAGCTCCTGCTTGTCGCAGGGCTCTTCCTCGTCTACAAGTTCGGCCGGCAGCTGGCGACGGGCCATACCGGCGAGGCCTTCCGCGACGCGCACCGCGTGTGGGACCTGGAACGGACGCTCCATCTGCCCGGCGAGGGTTCGGTGCAGTCCCTGCTGCTGCACGGCGACACCTTCGCGCACCTCGCGAACACCTACTACGCGACGGTCCACTTCCCGGCCACCGCGGCCTTCCTGATCTGGCTCTACCTGCGCCGACCGGCGCACTATGTCTGGGCCCGCCGGGTGCTCGCCGCGGTCACCGCCGCCGCCCTGGTGCTGCACCTGGTGTTCCCGCTCGCCCCGCCGCGGATGCTCGCCGCGACCGGCCTGGTGGACACCGCGCGGATCTACGGGCCGTCCGTGTACGGCCCGCCGCAGACCGACCACCTCTCGAACCAGTTCGCGGCGATGCCCTCGCTGCACTTCGGCTGGGCGCTGATGGTCGCGATCGGCCTGATCGTCGCCACCCGGTCGCGCTGGCGCTGGCTGTGGCTGCTGCATCCGCTGCTGACGCTGCTGGTCATCGTGGGGACGGCGAACCACTACTGGCTCGACGCGATCGCGGCGGGCGCCCTGCTCGGCCTCGCGCTCGCGGTGATCCACCTGCCGCACCGGACGGTGACCACCGCCGGCCGCGCTCAGGAGAAGCTCATACCGGCCGCCGGCCCCGCCGAACCCGTCGAACCCGCTCTCGTGGGAGCGGGCCGATGAACGCCACCCTCCTCGCGGTCACCCTGTCCCTCTTCTCCGCCGTCGCCTACGCGGCCGCCGCCGTCGCCCAGGAACGGCTCGCCTCCCGCGACTCCGGCTCCGGGGTGCTGCGGCTGCTCGGCAGCGGCTCGTGGTGGGGGTCGGTGGCGCTGAACGCGTCCGCCGCGCTGCTGCACGTCGTGGCCCTCAAGTACGGCCCGCTCACCGTCGTCCAGCCGCTGGGCGCGCTCACGCTGGTCGCGGCGGTGCCGCTCGGGGCGCGGATCGCGGGGCGGAAGGTCAGCGCGGTCGAGTGGCGGGGCACCGCGTACACCCTGGCGGGGCTGGCCGCGATCCTCGTCACGGCGTCCGGCTCCGCGCCCGGCTCCGTGCTGAGCACGCCCGAGGCACTGGCGGTCGCCGGGGCGACGGCGGCGCTGATCGGCATGCTGGCCCGCCCGGGCTCCCGTCCGGGTCTCAGGCACGCGACCGCGTCCGGTTTCGCCTCCGGTGTCGCCTCGGCGCTCACCCAGACCGTGACGGTGGCCGCGACAGACCGGACCGGACCGCTGCTGAGCGTGCAGGTGGTCGGCGTGGCGCTGCTCGTCGCGACCTTCGCGGCGGGCGGGCTGCTGCTCTCCCAGACGGCCTACCGGGGCGGTCTGGGTGCCCCGCTCGCGGTGGTGACCCTGGCGAATCCGATGGCCGCCGCGGTGATCGGGCTCTCGCTGCTGGGCGAGCGGCTACAGGCCGGCGCTGCGGGCGTGCTCCTCGCGCTGGCGGGAGCGGGGCTCGCGTCCTGGGGCGTGGTGCTGCTGAGCCGGGCGACGCCACGCATCGGGCCGGCGACACCCGACCTCGGGCCGGTGACCCCCGATCTCGGCCTGGCGACACCCGACCTCGGCGTGCCAACCCCCGCCCTCGGCCTGGCGACACCTCGCCTCGCGGACGACGACCACCCCGTGGCCGCCGTACTGGCGCTGGAGCCGGGATCGGCCTCGCCCGAACCGGCGTTGATGCCCCGGCAGCCGGAACCGGGGCACCTCACACCGCTGTGACGACGACCGGGGTCAGCCGAGGCCGCGCGAGTCCTGCTTGAGCGCGGTGTCGACGGTCAGCGCCGTCGCCACCACGAGGCTCAGCAGCGGCTCGGGCAGCTGGTAGTGGATCTGCAGGACGTAGTTGTCCGCGGTCGTGAACATCGTCTTGGCGAGGCCTTCCCAGGTCTTGGTGATCCGGGCGACCTCGTTCTCGGCGTGGTCGACGATCGCGAAGTTCCAGGCCCGCCAGTTCTCCGCCTTGATCGCGCCGACCTGCTGGCCGTTCACGTTCATCGCGAAGTTGATCTTGCCGACCATGTTCTGCTGGACGATCTCGCCGACCGGCTGACCGTCCGGACGCGTCACGATCACGCGCGACTTGAGGAACTTCCGCGGCCGGGTGAGCAGCATCACCGGCTGCCCGTAGGCGTCGCGGATCTCCAGCTTGTGCGTCATGAACTGGTCGACGCTGGCGACGAAGCGCAGGACCTTCTTCAGCGCGCTCTGCCCGACCTGGACGACCGAGCCGAGCTGGTTGCCGTTCTGATCCATGACCTTGTACTCGTTGGTCACCTCGATCAGCTTGGCCTTCTGGTTCACCACCAGCACCGGCTCGGTGAACAGAGTGCCGCCGCCGGAGCCGCTCGCCGCGACTCCGGCCTGCTGCTGGACCTGCCGCTGCACGCGCGCGTCCGGCCCGGCCTGCTGCTGCTGCTGCTGCTGCGGCATCTGGACAGCCGCCTGCTGCACCGGCTGGGCCTGCGCCGCTCCCTGCTGCTGGTCCTGGTTGGTGTGCTGGGTCCACTGCACGCCGTCCCAATAACGGAGTGTCTGGGGCGCCCCGTGTGGATCGGGGTACCAGCCTGCAGGTGTGTTCGATTGGGTGGTCACCGGGGCACACTACCCCGGGACCATCGGTATCTGGCCAGCCCCCGCGTGCGGGCGTTCATCCGCCTTTTGCTCTCCCTTTCACTTCCTGACGAGAGCCTTCACTTCGCGACCAGGCCCGGATCGCTCACCCCTGGCCGCCCATTCTCGACATGTCCGGCGAACCGCCGCAGGAACGCGGGGTCGGCGTCGGACGTGACGGTCAGGTCGTACCAACGCCCGCTCACCGCGAGGCCGAAGGTGTGCCGGACGGTGGTGCCCGCACGGACGGTGAAGGTCCTGGTGCTGCCGCCGTAGCCGTCGGCGACCTTCAACCGCGCCGTGCCGGAGCCCTTGTTGATGAAGGTCAGCTCCACGTCGTCGCCGGTGTGGCGCGCGGTGACCTCGGGGCCGGCGGTCTTGTTCGGGCCCTTGAAGACGCGCAGGAAGCCGCCCGGACCGTGCACGGTCAGGTCGTACGAACCCTTCGAGTACGCCGAGTTCCAGGTGTCCGAAACCGTCTTGCCGGCCTCAGTGGTGTAGGTCCACGGGCCGTCGGCGCGGTTGCCGGAGGTCACCAGGAACGCGGCGCCGGCCTTGGCGCCGGAGGCGAAGGTGAGGGTGAACTTCCCCTGGGCAGTGTCCGCGGAACCGTCCGTGTACGGCACGTATTTGAGCGGACGGGACGGCCGCAGGCCGGGCTCCTGCTTGGGCAGGGCCGGGTGGGCGGGCGGGGTCGGCACGTAGTCGGGGTGACGCTCGCGGTCCGGCGGCTCGTAGCCGTCGGTGTCCGGCAGCGTGGCCGGCCTGGTGTCCTTGCGCGAGAAGTCGAACGCGGAGGTCAGGTCCCCGCAGACCGCGCGCCGCCAAGGCGAGATGTTCGGCTCGCGGACGCCGAAGCGGCTCTCCATGAACCGGATGATCGAGGTGTGGTCGAGCGTCTCGGAGCAGACGTAACCGCCCTTGCTCCAGGGCGAGACGACCAGCATCGGCACCCGCTGGCCCAGCCCGTAGGCACCGGCGACATGGTCGTGGTCGCCCTTGAAGAGGTCCGGGCCGACGTCGACCGTGGACTTGCCCTGGTCGGCGGAGGCCGGCGGGAACGGCGGGATCAGGTGGTCGAAGAAGCCGTCGTTCTCGTCGTACGTGACGAACAGGGCCGTCTTCGCCCACACCGCCGGGTCGGAGGTGAGCGCGTCGAGGACCTGCGCGATATACCAGGCGCCGTAGTTGGCGGGCCAGTTGGGGTGCTCGGTGAAGGCCTCGGGGGCGACGACCCAGGAGATCTTCGGCAGCTTGCCGGCCTTGACGTCGGCCTTGAGCTGGTCGAAGTAGCCCTCGCCCTTGGTGTAGTCGGTGCCGGTGCGGGCCTTGTCGTACAGCGGGTCGCCGGGCTTGGCGTTGCGGTACTGGTTGAAGTAGAGCAGCGAGTTGTCGCCGTAGTTGCCGCGGTAGGCGTCGTTGATCCAGCCCCAGCTGCCGTCCGCGTCGAGGCCGTCGCCGATGTCCTGGTAGATCTTCCAGGAGATCCCGGCCTTCTCCAGGCGCTCGGGGTAGGTCGTCCAGCCGTAGCCGACCTCGTCGTTGCCGAGGACCGGGCCGCCGCCCGTGCCGTCGTTGCCCGTGTAGCCGGACCACATGTAGTAGCGGTTCGGGTCGGTGGAGCCGATGAACGAGCAGTGGTAGGCGTCGCAGACGGTGAAGGAGTCGGCGAGCGCGTAGTGGAAGGGGATGTCCTCGCGGTTCAGGTACGCCATGGTCGTGGCGCCCTTCGACGGCACCCACTTGTCGTACTTCCCCGCGTCGACGGCGGCGTGGCCGTCGTTCCAGCCGTGCGGGAGGTCCTCGAGGAAGGCCATGCCCAGGTCGTCGGCGTCGGGATGGAACGGAAGGATGTCCTTCGTGCCGTCCGACTGGTGCCACACGGACTTCCCGTCGACCGGCGCCATCGGATGCGGATCGCCGAAGCCGCGGACCCCTCTCAGCGAGCCGAAGTAGTGGTCGAAGGAACGGTTCTCCTGCATCAGGACGACGATGTGCTCGACGTCCTCGATCGTCCCCGTGCGGGAGTGGGCGGGCAGCGCGGCGGCGCGCTGGATGCTGTTCGACAGCGCGGTGAACGCCGTGGTGGCGCCCGCGAGCTGGAAGAAGCGACGCCGGTTGACTTCAGGCATGAGCGAGGGACCTCTTCGCCTTGAGGGGTGAGACCGGCCGGATCGAGGGGGTGGGACCGGCCGGATCGTGACGGAATGCGCGCGATTGGAGTGTTCCAAGAGCACCAAACGTCAGGGAAGGGTCTGGTGGCGCTGATGTGAAAGTCGTGGGTACGTGAGGTGTGCCGGTGTCGGGCGTGGGGATGGTCGCGATCATGACAGAGACCCACACGTCACCGTCCACACCGACGAAACGGCCCGTACGACAGCTCCTCGCCGCCTCTGTGGGAAATGCCGTGGAGTGGTACGACTGGTACGCCTATACGTTTCTGGCCACCTATATCGCCGCCGAGGTCTTCCCGAAGAGCGCGGACAACTCGCTGGTACCGCTGCTGTCGACGTTCGCGGTCTTCGCGGTGGGCTTCTTCATGCGGCCCGTCGGCGGGCTGCTGATGGGCACGATCGCGGACCGGCGCGGTCGGCGCGCGGCGCTCACGGTCACCATCCTGCTGATGGGCGGCAGCAGTCTGCTGGTCGGCCTGACACCGACGTACGCGGCGGTGGGCGTCCTGGCTCCCGTGGTCCTCGTTCTCGCGCGGCTGCTCCAGGGGCTGTCCGTGGGCGGGGAGTTCGCGGCCTCGACGACCTTCCTGGTCGAGTCGGCGGGACCGGGCCGGCGCGGGCTGTTCTCCAGCTTCCAGTACGTGTCGACGACCGCCGGGCAGCTCCTCGCGTCCGGGATCGCCACCCTGCTCGTCGACACGCTGAGCGACGGGTCCATGAACGGCTGGGGCTGGCGGATTCCCTTCGTCCTCGGGGCCGTACTCAGCCTGGTCGGCTTCTGGATCCGGCAGGGCGCGCAGGAGACGCGGAGCAAGGAGCAGCAACAGGCCCCGCGCCCGGGCCTGTTCGAGGCACTGCGCCACCACCCGCGCGAGTCCCTCCTCATCTGCGGCATCACGGCCGGCGGCACGATCGCCTACTACACCTGGACGTCGTACCTGCCGACGTACGCCGAACTCAACGCGGGCGTCGACAAGTCGGACGCACTGCTCGCGGGCACGATCTCGCTCGCCTTCTTCGGTCTGCTCCAGCCGCTCGGCGGACTCCTCTCCGACCGGCTCGGCCGCCGCCCGCTGCTCCTCTTCTTCGGTCTGGGCTTCGCCCTGCTGAGCGTTCCGCTGCTGCACGCCCTGCGCGACTCGTTCGCGGTGCTGCTGTTCGTGCAGTGCGCGGGCATGGTGCTGCTGACCGGCTTCACCTCGATCAGCGCGGCCGTGAACGCCGAGGTCTTCCCGCCCCGGGTGCGGGCGGCCGGCATCGGCTTCCCCTACTCGCTGACGGTCGCGCTGTTCGGCGGGACGGCGCCGTACGTCGGCACGCTCTTCAAGGAGCTGGGCCACTCCGGACTCTTCCCCTGGTACGTGGCGGCCCTGTGCCTCCTGTCCTCGCTGGTGTACCTGCGGCTGCCGGAGACCGCGCATTCGGAGCTACGACGCTGAGCCTTCTCACATGTTGATCATGTGTCCTGCGAGGCCGTGCACGGCCTCCTTGACGGCCTCGCCCAGGGTCGGGTGGGCATGGACGTTGCGGGCGACCTCGTGGACGGTGAGGTCCCACTGCTG
>NZ_JBFAIR010000032.1:0-137750 GCF_040654815.1 Streptomyces sp. NPDC050619
TTGCGTTTCCGACTCTACCAGATCCTTTTCCGATCCGATTTCCTCGGTGCTTTCCAGGTTCCCGCTCTCGCGTTTCCCTTTCCGGCGGTTCCGACTCTACCAGATCCTTTCGGTCCTGATTCCCGGTCAGCGGGGCTGTCGTCTCGGCTGTTGGGCCGTTCCGACGAGTGAGACGTTAGCGGATTCCCGGCTCCCGAGCTAATCGGGGGCCGCGTCCTTTCGAACACGGATTCCTCATTTCGCGAATACGCATGCCAATGGCACGACGGCAGAACAACTGGTCGTCGAGTATTGACTGGTCTTGCGGAATGGCTGTCCGGGGACCGACCGGAGTCGGCGCTCACGTCGGACAACTCGGAGAACACTACGTATCGGGTCGGGGCGTGTCAACTCCCGTCCTGACGGCGCTCCGGAGGGGTACTCTGGGCCGCATGACGACGCATACGTGCACCCAGCAGTGGTGGGCCGCCTGAAGGCGGCCGTCCTCACGTATGCACACTACGGCCGCCGCCTCGGCGGCCGTTCTTGTTTCTCCCTCCCGGAGGATCGACCGGCCCAAGGTGGCGGTCTCTACCAGGAGGTGGAGAGATGACGCGGGTCTTCAGCGGGGTCAAGCCGACCGGGCATCTGACGCTGGGGAACTACCTCGGGGCGATGCGGCGGTGGGCCGCCGTCGATCAGCACCGGGCCGATGCCCTGTTCTGCATCGTCGATCTGCACGCGCTGACCGTCGACCATGATCCGGCGCGGGTGCGCCGGCTCAGTCGGCAGGCGGCGACGTTGCTGTTGGCGGCCGGGCTGGATCCGAAGCTGTGCACGGTCTTCGTACAGAGTCATGTGGACGAGCACGCGCGGCTGTCGTATGTGCTGGAGTGCGTGGCCACGGACGGCGAGATGCGGCGGATGATCCAGTACAAGGAGAAGGCCGCGCGTGAGCGGGAGCGGGGCGGGAGTGTGCGGCTGTCGCTGCTGACGTATCCCGTGCTGATGGCGGCGGACATCCTGGCGTACGGGAGCAACGAGGTGCCGGTCGGGGACGATCAGACCCAGCATGTGGAGTTGGCGCGGGATCTGGCGGTGCGGTTCAACCAGCGGTACGGGCATACGTTCGTGGTGCCGCGGGCGACGCGTCCGGAGGTGGCTGCTCGGGTCATGAATCTTCAGGAGCCGACGTCCAAGATGGGGAAGAGCGACGACGCGGGGCCGGGGATCGTCTATCTGCTCGACGAGCCGGACGTGGTGCGGAAGAAGGTCATGCGGGCCGTGACCGACAGCGAGCTGGACGTCGTGTACGACCCGGAGCGGCGGCCGGGGCTCGCGAATCTGCTGGAGATCCTCGCGGCCTGCACGGGTGGGAACCCATCGGACTTGAGCGGTGCGTATGAGTCGTACGGCGCCTTGAAGAAGGACACCGCGGAGGCCGTGGTCGAGGTCCTGAGGCCCGTGCAGGACAGGCACAGAGCGCTGTGCGCTGATCCTGTCTTTGTTGAGGGGGTGCTGCGGGATGGAGCGGAGAGGGCGCGGGCGATGGCCCGGCCGAATGTCGATGCCGCTTATCGGGCCATCGGGCTGTTGCCGGCTGCCTCCGGATGAAGGTGGCGTGCGGCCCCCTTCCCGGGGGCCGTACGGCGTCAGCCGTTGTTGCCGGAGGCCAGCGCGCGGCTGCGGTCGCGGGCTGCTTCGAGGGCGGCGATGAGGGCGGCTCGTACGCCGTGCTTTTCCAGTTCGACGATGGCGCTGATAGTGGTGCCCGCGGGGGAGGTGACGTTCTCGCGGAGTTTGACCGGGTGTTCGCCGCTGTCGCGGAGCATGGTGGCGGCGCCGATCGCGGACTGGACGATCAGGTCGTGGGCCTTGTCGCGGGGCAGGCCGAGGAGGATGCCGGCGTCCGTCATGGCTTCGACCAGGTAGTAGAAGTAGGCCGGGCCGGAGCCGGAGAGGGCGGTGCAGGCGTCCTGCTGGGACTCGGGGACGCGGAGCGTCTTTCCGACGGCGCCGAAGATCTCCTCGGCGTGGGCGAGGTGGTCGGCGGTGGCGTGGGTGCCGGCGGAGATGACGGACATGGCCTCGTCGACGAGGGCGGGGGTGTTCGTCATGACGCGGACGACCGGGGTGCCGGTGGCGAGGCGTGCCTCGAAGTAGGAGGTGGGGATACCGGCGGCGCCGCTGATGATCAGGCGGTCGGTGGGGACGTGCGGGGCGAGTTCGTCGAGGAGGGTGCCCATGTCCTGCGGTTTGACCGTGAGGATCAGGGTGTCGGCGGTCTTGGCGGCCTCCGGGTTGGTGACCGGGGTGACTCCGTAGCGGGTGCGGAGTTCTTCGGCTCGCTCAGGGCGGCGGGCGGTGACCAGGAGGTCGGCCGGGGCCCAGCCGGCGCGGATCATTCCGCTGAGCAGGGCTTCGCCGATCTTGCCGGTGCCGAGAACTGCGACTTTCTGGGTCATGGCTGGGGTGCCCTCCGGGGGGTGCGTCGTCCGGGTTCATCCTCGCACCGGGGGTGGGTGTGCGGCTCGGGTGTCCGGTGGGCGGGACGTCGGACGGCGGGTCGCTGTCGGAGGGGCTTGGCGCTGCCGCGCTGGGTCGATCATGCGGTCCGGCGGCGCAGGGTGGCCGCGCCCAGACCCAGGACCAGCAGCGCGCACCCCGCCACGATCAGTACGTCACGGACGAAGTCCGCCGTCATGTCCGTGTGGGTGAGGACCTCGTTCATGCCGTCGACGGCGTAGGACATCGGGAGGACGTCGGAGATCGCCTCCAGCACGGGGTGCATCTTTTCGCGCGGGGTGAAGAGGCCGCACAGGAGGAGTTGGGGGAAGATCACCGCCGGCATGAACTGGACGGCCTGGAATTCCGAGGAGGCGAAGGCCGAGACGAAGAGGCCGAGGGCGGTGCCGAGCAGCGCGTCGAGGAGGGCTACCAGGAGGAGGAGCCAGGGGCTGCCCGTGACGTCCAGGTCCAGGAACCAGAGCGCCAGGCCCGTCGCGAGGGCGGACTGGATGATCGCGAGGGCGCCGAAGGCGAGGGCGTAGCCGGCGATGACGTCGCCTTTGCCGAGGGGCATGGCGAGGAGGCGTTCGAGGGTGCCCGAGGTGCGTTCGCGCAGGGTGGCGATGGAGGTGACCAGGAACATCGTGATCAGGGGGAAGATCCCGAGGAGGGAGGCGCCGATGTTGTCGAAGGTGCGCGGGCTGCCGTCGAAGACGTAGCGCAGCAGGAACAGCATCACGCAGGGGATCAGGATCATCAGCGCGATGGTGCGCGGGTCGTGCCGGAGCTGGCGCAGGACGCGGGCCGCGGTGGCGGTGGCGCGGGAGGCGCTCAGGGCGCTGGTGGGGGCGGGCTTCATCGTCGTGGCGGGTGTGGTCGTCGTGCTGATGCTCATCGTGCGGTCTCCTTCTTGCGGCCGGCCTCGATCGCCTCGTCGACCAGGTGCAGGAATGCGGCCTCGACCGTCTCAGAGTGGGTGCGGGTGCGGAGGGCGTCGGGGGTGTCGTCGGCGAGGATCTCGCCCTCGCGCATGAGGAGGAGGCGGTGGCAGCGCTCTGCCTCGTCCATGACGTGGGAGGAGATCAGCAAGGTGGCCCCGCGCTGGGCGGCGATGTCGTGGAAGAGGTTCCACAGGTCACGGCGCAGGACGGGGTCCAGGCCGACGGTCGGTTCGTCGAGGACCAGGAGTTCGGGGGTGCCGAGGAGGGCGACGGCCAGGGAGACGCGGCTGCGCTGGCCGCCGGAGAGGGTGCCGGCGAGGGCGTCGGCGTGGGTGGTCAGATCCACGTCGGTGATCGTGCGGGTGACGTTCTCGTGGCGGTGGTCCGCGGACGTGCGGCCCGGGTCGAGGATCGCGGCGAAGTAGTCGAGGTTCTGGCGGACGGTCAGGTCGTCGTAGACGGAGGGGGCTTGGGTGACGTAGCCGATGCGGGTGCGGAGGGTGGGGTGGCCGGCGGGGCGGCCGAGGACGTCGAGGGTGCCGGTGACCTTGGCCTGGGTGCCGACGATCGCGCGCATGAGGGTCGACTTGCCGCATCCGGAGGGGCCGAGCAGGCCGGTGATCTGGCCGCGCGGGACGGTGAAGTCGAGGCCGCGCAGGACGGTGCGGGGGCCTCGGACGACGGTGAGGTGTTCGGCGCGGACGGCGGGGGTGTCGTTCGTGGTCGTTCCCGTCTCGGGTGGGTCGGGAGGGTCGGGTATGTAATTCATCATGTGATGAATAATCCTCCTGGGGAGCGGGCGTCGTCAAGCGGGGTGCTGGTGTTCAGGTGTTGATGGCCAGCAGGAGGTCGACGTCGTAGACCTCTTCGACGATTCCGGTCGGGAAGGTCTGTAGCAGGTGCTCGCGTTCCTCGGCGAGGAAGGCGGCGCTCGCCTCCTTGACCTGGAGCAGGAAGACCGAGCGGCTGCCGATGTTGGCGAGGTGTGTGTCGACGGGGATGCGGCGGCTCCAGCGGACCTGGCGGCGGGCGAAGTCGAGGCGGCCGGTGGGGTCGGCGAGGGCTGCTGGGGCGCCGCTGCCGCCCTTGGCGACCTTGGGGTGGACGTCGAAGCGGCGGTCGATGCGGTCTGCCTGGGCCGCGAGCCACGGCACGTCGAGGGGCGTGGTGTTCCACCACAGGGCGAGCGCTCCGCCCGGGCGCAGGACGCGCAGGGCTTCCGGGACCGAGTGGGCGGGGTCGGTCCAGTGCCAGGCCTGGGCGTAGGTGAGGAAGTCGAGGGAGGAGGTGACCAGGGGGAGGGCGTTGCCGCTGCCCTTGATGATCGGGATGCCCGGGTGGGCGCGGCGGAACTGGGCCGCCATGCCGTCGCCTGGTTCCACAGCGACGACCTCGGCGCCGCGGGCGTGCAGGAGGGCAGTCGCGATGCCGGTGCCGGCGCCGATGTCCGCCACCCGGGCGCCGGTGAGGGAGCGGTCGGCCAGGGCTTCGACCGCGTCGAAGAGGGCGGGCGGGTAGGACGGGCGGTTGGCGGCGTACTGGGCTGCGGCGGCGTTGAAGGAGTGGGCTCGGGTGGTGTGGGAGGAGGCGGTCATACGGCCATCGTGGCCGGAGTCGGGGATGGGCGGCGGTGAGATTTGGGTGAGAGGTGTGTGCCTGCGCGGCTCGGGAGAAGCAGGGCTCCCGTGGCACCGGGCCGGTCAGGTGCGGCGGCGCTTCTTCGAGGGGTTGCCGGTGCGGCGGGACGTGCGCTTCTCGTGGTCCTTGAGGGCCGTCTCGTACTCCTCGCGGTGGAGTTTCTCGCCGGGGGCCTCGGTGAGGGAGCGGAAGAAGTAGGCGAGGAGCGAGCCGACGAAGCCGATGGCCAGGAGGCCGCGGAGGGAGGCCTGGCGGTCGGGGTCGGGGCGCTTGCCGAAGCCGTCCCAGGTGTGGCGGAAGGCGAGGGCGCTGCAGAGCGCGAACATCACGGTGATGAGGAGGGTGACGAAGCTGCCGGTGTCGGCGATCTGGAGACCCTCGTAGGCGAAGCGGAGGATCAGGCAGGAGGCGACCGCCGTGGCGAGGGAGCCGAGGGAGGCGGCGCTGCGGCGGGGGGTGTAGCCGTTGTCGTGGTTCACCCAGGTCGTGCCGAAGAAGCGGAGGGGCTCCGGGCGGGGTGTACCTGGGGAGCCCGCGGGGGTTTCCTGGATGCCGGTTTCGTCGCTCACGCGTCGATTATGGCTCCGTGCGGGCCGCGGGCTCCGGGCGGGATCAGGAGCAGCGGGGGCGGATGTAGCCGTCGCTGCCCGTGTTCACGTAGGCGCCGGAGACGAACTCGCCGTTAGAGAGCGCAGCGGGGGCGGATGTAGCCGTCGCTGCCGGTGTTCACGTAGGCGTCCGAGACGTACTGGCCGTTGGCGATGTTGTCCCAGATGTTCGACGTGCCGTACGGGCCCGTCACCGTCGTCCCCGGCGTCTGGCACAGGATCTGGACGCGGGAACCCTCGGGCAGGGACTTGATGATGGGATAACTGGTGCCGGGGCCGCTGCGGACGTTGAGACGGACGCCCGGTGCGACCGGGTAGTAGCGCACGGCCGTGGCCGCCGTGGCGACAGACTTCTCTTCGCCGCCCTCGACCTCTTCGGCACGGTCAATAGACATGAAAAACCACCCCCGTTGGACCCATGACTGCCATGGGGTCCCGTTGATTCCCCTAAATCACGCCATGAAACACATGTTCGCAACTCGCACGCGGAGACTAGCAAGTCGCCTCTGTGTCGTACGAGTCATCGACTAGGCTCCGTGCGTCGCGCGCGCGGACCAGCAGCACGGGGGTGTTTCCATGGCGCCACAGCGCAACACCGGAGCGGGCGCGGAAGCGGAACTTCCCGAGTACGCCGGTCACTACCGTCTGGAGTCGTGTCTCGGGTCCGGCGGGATGGGAGTCGTGCACCTCGCCCGGAGTACCTCCGGGATGAAGCTCGCCGTGAAGGTCGTACACGCGGAGTTCGCCAAGGATCCCGAGTTCAGGGGGCGGTTCCGGCAGGAGGTGGCCGCGGCTCGGCGGGTGAGTGGGGCCTTCACCGCGTCGGTCGTCGACGCCGATCCGGAGGCCGAACGGCCGTGGATGGCCACGTTGTTCATCCCGGGGCCGACCCTGTCCGACCAGGTGAAGCGGAACGGGCCCATGGGGCCCTCGCAGTTGCGCCGGCTGATGGCCGGGCTGGCCGAGGCGCTGCGCGACATCCATCGGGTGGGCGTCGTACACCGGGATCTGAAGCCGAGCAACGTGCTGCTCGCCGAGGACGGGCCGAAGGTCATCGACTTCGGCATTTCTCGGCCAAAGGACAGTGAACTGCGCACCGAGACCGGGAAGTTGATCGGTACGCCGCCGTTCATGGCGCCCGAGCAGTTCCGGCGGCCGCGGGAGGTCGGGCCCGCCGCCGACGTGTTCGCGCTCGGGTCCGTTCTGGTCCACGCGGCCACGGGGCGGGGGCCGTTCGACTCCGACAGTCCGTACGTCGTCGCCTACCAGGTCGTGCACGACGAACCCGATCTGACGGGCGTACCGGGGAATCTCGCGCCGCTCGTGCTGCGGTGTCTGGCCAAGGAGCCCGAGGACCGGCCCACGCCGGACGAGTTGATGCGGGAACTGCGGTCGGTGGCGGCCTCGTACGACACGCAGGCGTTCATACCGGCGCAGCGGACGGGGGATTCACCGAAGCCCGAGCGGGGTTCGAAGGAGCCGCACCCGCGGCAGGCCGAAGGACGCCGTCGTCGGCGGGCAGTCCTCCTGGGGGCCCTGGCCCTGGTCCTCGTCGCGGGCGGCGGGCTTGCCTCGCTGCGGCTGCTGGCGGACGGCGGTGCGGCACAGGGGGACGCGGTCAGAGCACCCTCGGCGTCGGCCGGGTTCAACTCCTGGGCGACGAAGCCCGCGCCCGGAAAGACCGGAGAGTCCGGAGAGACCGGAGAGTCCGGAGAGTCCGGAAAGACCAGCCCGCCCTGGTGCTCGTACGGCTCACAGCGCCTGTTGTGTGCACAGCCGGGGCTGGTCACGGGGCTCGATCCGGCCGACGGGAGCGTGTTGTGGCGGCATGCCCTCGGCAAGGACGATGATTCCGGCCGGCCGCCCAGCCTCTCGGGCGGGCTCGTGCATGTACTGACGCACGCGGGCAGGCGCCTGGAAGCGCTCGATCCGGCGTCGGGCAGGACGCGGTGGAAGGTGGACGTGTCGGATGTGTCAGACACGTCGGGGTATGGCAGTTTCCGTTACGCGGGCGGCATGCTGGTGCTGACCGGAGCCGACGGGAAGGTCACCGGCATCGACAGCGCGTCGGGCGAGGTCAAGTGGAACCGGCGGATACCGGGCCTGAGCAGGCCGTACTTCGACTCGTTCGCCGGCAGTCCGTGGGTCTACGCCACCAGCACATCCGACGACGGGTCGCGGACGAGGCTCACAACGGTGGATCCGCGGACCGGAGACGTGCGCTGGGACGCACGGCTCAAGGGCACGCTGACCGCCGTCGGTGCCGCGAACGGCGGCGTCTTCCTCCTGGCCGGCGACGGAGGCTACGGCGAAGCGAACGCCGTGCTCCGCTACGACCCGAGGTCCGGGGCTTCGCGGCGCGTGACGCTGACCGTTCCGGTCGCCGGCGCGCAGGCCGTCGTACACGGTGACCGCGTCTTCCTGCTGGGCACCGGCGGTTCCCTGGTCGCCGTCGACACGCGGGCGGGCAAGCAGACCTGGTCCCTCGAAACGTCCGTGAGCCAGGGTTCGGCGCCGGTTGCCGACGACCGGCACGTGTACTTCAGCGCCGGCGACGGACGGCTGCTCGCTGTGGACGCCACCAAGGGCGGACTCCTCGCGCAGACGCCGCCGCGGCTGGGCACGAACTCCGATGAGGTCCTGGCCACGTTGCCCGCGCCCCGCATCGCCGACGGCCACGTCTACGCGTCCGCCCCCGACGGCACCGTCTTCGGCGTCGACGCCCGCAACCCGTCGGACTGGTAGCACGCGAAAGGGGCCGCCCCCGAAGGGACGGCCCCGTAAGCCAGGCTCTCAGCCGAGCAAGCTCACGTCCCGCACGGCGCCCTTGTCCGCGCTCGTCGCCATCGCCGCGTACGCCCGCAGCGCCGCCGAGACCTTCCGGTCGCGGTTCTTCGGGGCGTACACCCCGCCCAGGGCCTGCTCGCGCCGCGTCAGCTCGGCGTCGTCGACCAGCAGCTCGATGGTGCGGTTCGGGATGTCGATGCGGATGCGGTCGCCGTCCTCGACGAGGGCGATCGTGCCGCCGGAGGCCGCCTCCGGGGAGGCGTGGCCGATGGACAGGCCGGAGGTGCCGCCGGAGAAACGGCCGTCCGTGACCAGGGCGCAGGTCTTGCCGAGGCCGCGGCCCTTGAGGAAGGACGTCGGGTAGAGCATCTCCTGCATGCCGGGGCCGCCCTTGGGGCCCTCGTAGCGGATGACGACGACGTCGCCGTGCGTGATCTGCTTGTTGAGGATCTTCTCGACGGCCTCTTCCTGGGACTCGCAGACGACCGCCGGACCCTCGAAGGTCCAGATCGACTCGTCGACGCCGGCCGTCTTCACCACGCAGCCGTCGACCGCCAGGTTGCCCTTGAGGACCGCGAGGCCGCCGTCCTTGGAGTACGCGTGTTCGGCCGAGCGGATGCAGCCGCCCTCGGCGTCCTCGTCCAGGGCCTCCCAGCGCTCCGACTGGGAGAAGGCCTCGGCGGAGCGGACGCAGCCGGGGGCCGCGTGCCACAGTTCCACGGCCTCGGGAGAGGGCGAGCCGGCGCGGACGTCCCAGGTCTTCAGCCAGTCCGCCAGGGACGGGCTGTGGACCGCGTGCACGTCCTCGTTCAGCTGGCCC
Organism: Streptomyces sp. NPDC050619; assembly: GCF_040654815.1. Lineage (NCBI taxonomy): Bacteria > Bacillati > Actinomycetota > Actinomycetes > Kitasatosporales > Streptomycetaceae > Streptomyces > Streptomyces sp. NPDC050619. Next base: position 9,282 of record NZ_JBFAIR010000032.1, read on the forward strand.
GCGCGGTGCAGTTCGCCGAGCAGGGCGGGGATGCCGCCGGCGCGGTGCACGTCCTCCATGTAGTACGTGCGGTCCTTCGCGACGTTCGGGGCGACCTTGGCGAGGCAGGGGACCCGGCGCGAGACCTCGTTGATCTCCTCCAGGCCGAACGGGACGCCCGCCTCCTGGGCCGCCGCCAGCAGGTGCAGGATCGTGTTCGTCGAGCCGCCCATCGCGATGTCCAGGGCCATCGCGTTCTCGAAGGCGGCGATGGTGGCGATGTTGCGCGGCAGGACCGTCTCGTCGTCCTGCTCGTAGTAGCGGCGGGTGATGTCCATCACCGTGCGGGCCGCGTCCTGGTACAGCGCCTTGCGGGCCGTGTGGGTGGCCAGGACCGAGCCGTTGCCGGGGAGGCTCAGGCCGATGGCCTCCGTCAGGCAGTTCATCGAGTTGGCCGTGAACATGCCGGAGCAGCTGCCACAGGTCGGACAGGCGTTCTCCTCGATACGGAGGATGTCCTCGTCCGAGATCTTGTCGTTCACGGCGTCGGAGATCGCGTCGACCAGGTCGAGCGTGCGGACCGTGCCGTCGACGAGGGTGGCGCGGCCGGACTCCATCGGGCCGCCGGAGACGAAGACCGTCGGGATGTCGAGGCGCAGGGCGGCCATCAGCATGCCCGGGGTGATCTTGTCGCAGTTGGAGATGCAGATCAGGGCGTCGGCGCAGTGGGCCTCGACCATGTACTCCACGCTGTCCGCGATCAGGTCGCGGGAGGGCAGGCTGTAGAGCATGCCGCCGTGGCCCATCGCGATGCCGTCGTCGACCGCGATGGTGTTGAACTCGCGCGGGATGCCGCCGGCCTCGACGATCGCCTCGCTGACGATCCGGCCCACCGGCTGGAGGTGGGTGTGGCCCGGGACGAACTCGGTGAAGCTGTTGGCGACCGCGATGATCGGCTTGCGGCCGATGTCCGCACCGGGTACACCGGAGGCGCGCATAAGGGCGCGTGCGCCCGCCATGTTGCGGCCGTGGGTGACTGTGCGGGACCTCAGCTCGGGCATCGTCGCTCGCTCCTTAAGGGACTGCAGAGACTGCGATCAGAGACTTCTGACTCGTATCGAGCGTACGCCGGACATCCAGGGGGCGGACACCTTGTCCGGAATGCGGGATACGTATCTCAGCTTTCAGGGGTTCGTCAGGTGCCCCTGCACCACCGGCGCCACCCGCGCGATGATCTGCTCGGGGTCCGCCGACGCCAGCGGCTCGATCTTGATCACGTATCTCATCATCGCCACCCCCACGAGCTGCGCCGCCGCGAGTTCGGCGCGCAGCTCCGCGTCCGGGACGTCGAGCTCTGAGGCGATGCGGCGCAACAGCTGGGCGGAGACGAGGCGGCGGAAGACGGCGGCCGCGGTCTCGTTGTTGACGGCCGAGCGGACGATCGCGAGCAGCGGGGTCCGGGTGACGGGGTTCTCCCAGAGGCCGAGGAGGGTGCGGGTCAGGCGCTCGCCGACGTCGTCGAGCGGGCTTTCGAGGATCGCGTCCCGCACCTTGAGCGCCGGCGCGAAGGCGACCTCGACGGCCGCCTCGAACACCTGCTCCTTGGTGCCGAAGTAGTGGTGGACCAGGGCCGGGTCGACCCCGGCCGCCTTGGCGATGCCGCGCATGGACGCCTTGTCGTAGCCGCGTTCGGAGAACTCCTCGCGGGCGGCGGTCAGGATGCGGCCGCGGGTGTCGGCGGATTCCGTACGAGGGGGGCGGCCCCGGCGCCGGGCGGTCGCGCCGTTCACCGGCGGGGCACCTTCACCGCCGAGGCCAGGTGCAGCCGCGTGAAGGCCAGGGCCTCGGCGAGGTCGGCCTCGCGTTCGGCGCCGGACATCGCCCGACGGGTGTTGACCTCGATGACGACATGGCCGTCGAAGCCGGTCAGGGCGAGACGTTCCAGCAGTTCGGCGCAGGGCTGGGTGCCGCGGCCGGGGACGAGGTGCTCGTCCTTCGCCGAGCCCCGGCCGTCGGCGAGGTGGACGTGCCCGAGGCGGCCGCCCATGCGGTCGATCATCTGGAGCGCGTCGGCGCGGGCCGTGGCGGTGTGGCTGAGGTCGATCGTGAAGTGGCGGTAGTCGTCCTTGGTGACGTCCCACTCGGGCGCATAGGCGAGCATCTCGCGGTCGCGGTAACGCCAGGGGTACATGTTCTCCACGGCGAACCGCACATCCGTCTCGTCCGCCATCCGCCAGATCCCGGTCACGAAGTCACGGGCGTACTGGCGCTGCCAGCGGAACGGCGGGTGGACGACGACCGTGCTCGCGCCCAGCTTCTCGGCGGCCGCCTGGGCGCGCTGGAGCTTGACCCAGGGGTCGGTGGACCACACGCGCTGCGTGATCAGCAGACAGGGGGCGTGCACGGCCAGGACCGGGATCCGGTGGTAGTCGCTGAGTCTGCGCAGCGCCTCGATGTCCTGGCTGACCGGATCGGTCCACACCATGACCTCGACGCCGTCGTAGCCGAGGCGCGCGGCGATCTCGAATGCCGTCGCCGTCGACTCCGGATAGACGGAGGCCGTGGACAGGGCGACCTTCGCATCCGGGATGCGTACGACTGGCTCTGCCATGGAGGACAGATTACGGGGTGCGGTTGGGTGGGTGCCGGGCGCCTGTTCGCCGTTGTGGTGTTTGCCACGGGCGAGTGCGGGTTCGCTGTGGCTTGTCGCGCCCACGCGGCGGAGCCGCATATGTCACGGCCTCGCGCCCCTGAGGCGGCTACTCCGAGCCCATGTGATCCAGCCGCCGCAGGATTACGCCCTCTCTGAGCGCCCACGGGCAGATCTCCACGCTCTCCACGCCGAACAGGTCCATCGCCCCCTCGGCCACCAGGGCGCCCGCGAGGAGCTGGCCGGACCTGCCCTCCGAGACTCCCGGCAGTTCGGCTCGCTCGGCCGCCGTCATGCCGGCCAGACGCGGAACCCACGCCTCCAGGGACTCCCGCTTGAGGTCACGCTGGACGTACAGGCCCTCGGCGGAGCGGGCGGCGCCGGCCAGTCGGGCCAGCTGCTTGAAGGTCTTGGACGTGGCGACCACGTGGTCGGGGGCGCCGAAGCGGGTGAACTCCCCCACCGTGCGGGCGATCTGGGCCCGGACATGGCGGCGCAGCGCCCTTATCGCCTCCGGGTCCGGAGGGTCGCCGGGCAGCCAGCCGGCGGTGAGGCGGCCCGCGCCGAGCGGCAGCGACACCATCGCGTCGGGTTGCTCGTCGATGCCGTAGGCGATCTCCAGGGAGCCGCCGCCGATGTCGAGGACGAGCAGCTTGCCCGCGGACCAGCCGAACCAGCGGCGGGCGGCGAGGAAGGTGAGCCGGGCCTCCTCGGTGCCGGTGAGGACCTGGAGCTCGACGCCGGTTTCGGCCTGCACGCGCGCGAGGACGTCGTCGGCGTTGCTGGCCTCGCGCACGGCGGAGGTCGCGAACGGCAGCAGGTCCTCGACGCCCTTGTCCTCGGCGGCCTGGAGCGCCTCGTGGACGACGCCGATCAGCTTGTCGACGCCGTCGGGGTCGATGGCTCCACCCTCGTCGAGGAGTTGGGCAAGGCGCAGTTCCGCCTTGTGCGAGTGCGCGGGCAGCGGTCGTGCGCCCGGGTGCGCATCCACCACGAGCAGATGCACCGTGTTCGATCCCACGTCGAGGACACCGAGTCTCATGTACGGCACGCTACTGCCAGCTGAACCCTGGACCCTCCCCGGAGCCGTTCTTTCCGCTGTCCCGGGACCGGCCGTGGGCGACTTACCCTGGACGGGTGCCAAAGACGAAAAAGGCGAAGAACGACAAGACCTCCAAGTCGGACAAGAAGGCCAAAATGCCCGAAGGTTCTTCGCAGGCGAAAGCACCGAAGAAGTCGAGCGGAAAGACGAGCGGAAAGAAGCGAGCCACGCAGACCGTCAGGGAGACCGACGAGAAGGGGCTCGACTTCGCGCGCGCATGGGTGGAATTTCCCGATCCGGCGGACGACGAGCAGGTCTTCCGGTGCGATCTGACCTGGCTGACCTCTCGCTGGAACTGCATCTTCGGCAGCGGCTGCCAGGGCATCCAGGCGGGCCGCGCGGACGACGGGTGCTGCACGCTGGGCGCCCATTTCTCCGACGAGGACGACGAGAAGCGGGTCGCCGAGCATGTGGCGAGGCTCACTCCGGAGATCTGGCAGCACCACGACGTGGGCACGGAGACCGGCTGGATCTCGGAGGATGAGGACGGCGACCGCCAGACCCGCCCCTACCAGGGCTCGTGCATCTTCCAGAACCGGCCCGGTTTCGCGGGCGGCGCGGGCTGCTCGCTGCACATCCTCGCCCTGAAGGAGGGCCGCGAGCCGCTGGAGACCAAGCCGGACGTCTGCTGGCAGCTGCCGGTGCGGCGGACGTACGAGTGGATCGACCGGCCCGACGACACGCGCGTGCTCCAGGTGTCGATCGGTGAGTACGACCGGCGCGGCTGGGGTCCGGGCGGGCACGACCTGCACTGGTGGTGCACCTCGGCGACCTCGGCGCACGGCGCGGGCGATCCGGTGTACGTCTCCTACCGGCCGGAGCTGATCGAGCTGATGGGCAAGGCCGGTTACGACCGCCTGGTCGAGCTGTGCGAGGAGCGGCTGGCCGCGCAGCTGCCGTTGCTGGCACCGCATCCGGCGGATCCGGTCGGGTAGTACGGCCTGTCGGCTAGTACGGCCTGTCGGCTAGTTCGGCCTGTCGGTTAGTACGGCCTGTCGGTTAGTACGGCCTGAGGCCTGGAGTGAGGCCTGGGAGAGGCCTTACGAGGTGGACGGGCTCGGGTCGCCGCTGTCTGCGGGCGGTGGCGTCGAACCCTCCGGGGCGGAGGGGGACGGGTCGGTGGGGGTCGGGGGCGGAGTCGGATCGGTGGGCGTCGGGGTCGGGCCGGACGACGTGGGCGGCGGGTCGCTGGGCGTGGGGTGCGAGGGGGCCGGGGTCGTCGGCTTCGGGCCGGGGACGGGGCCGGACGGGGGCGGGTCGGTGGGGGTGCCCGGGGCGGGTCCATCGCCGGGGGCGTGACCATGGCCGGGGCCGTGTCCATGGCCGGGGCCGGACGGGGCGGGGGCGGTGCCGTAGCCCTCGATGGCGATGACGGCGCCGGCCGGTGAGATCGCCACGCGCGCGCTCCAGTCCCCGGACGGCTCGCGCAGATGGTCGACGTACACCTTGATCGTCAACGATTCGCCCGGTTCGAGCGTTCCCGACGACTGGCTGAAGTAGAGCCAGGAGGCTCCGGTGGTCGCGGACCAGCGCACCGGTGCGGAGCCGGTCGCGGTGAGGGTGACGAGGGTGGTGTCCCCGCTGTGGCCGGCCGCCACCTCCAGGTGTCCGGCGCCCTTCTTGCCGGCACCGGTGACGCTGATGACCTCTACGGAGACGTCGGGCTTGGTGCCCTTGGCGAAGCGGTCGCCGCCGCGGGGGCTGGCGTTTCCGGCGTTCTCATAACCGCCGCCGTCCACCGTCTCGCCGTCGAGGGTGTCGGGGCCGTGTGCCTCGCTGGCGCTGGCGGAGTGGCCGTCGGGACCCTCGCCGGTCGACGTGCCCCGGTAGGCGGCCCACAGGGCGAGCACGGGGGCGGCGACGACGGTGGCGACGACCGTCGTGGTGACGGCACGCGCGCGTAGGCGGTCCCTTCGGGCAGCGCGGTCCTTGGGGTCCATCGGGAAGCCGCGCCGGTCGAAGCGGGGCACGCAGCCCCGCGCGCGCGGGAGGTGGGCCATGGCCAGGTGCAGGGCGGCGCGGGGTGCCTCCAGGACGGGCAGTTCGGCGGGGGTGACGGCGGCGCCGGGCCAGTGGCCGGGGACCGCGCGCTCGGCGGTACGGCGGCAGCGCGGGCAGTCGTCGACGTGCCGGACGAGCTCGCGCCGCAGGGCCGCGCTGAGTACGAGCTGGTGGTCACCGGTGAGGCGGGCCACGCTCGGGCAGCCGCCGGACTCGACGACGGCGAGGGCCGCGCGCGTGCGCTCGACCTCACAGGCGGCGGAGGCGAGCAGTTCGCGGGCGGCGGCGAGGTCCATGCCGAGGACGGCGGCGACCTCGTGGGCGGCCAGGTGGTGGCGGACCGCGAGTTCGAGCGCCTCACGCTGCTCCGGCGTGGTGCCGGCCGCCTCCGGCCAGGCCAGAAGAGCGAGTTCCCGCCGGCATTCCTCCTGGGCCTCCTCGGAGACCGGCAAGGTGGCGGACTGCGCGTTCTGACGCCGGTCGGTGGCCGCGCGGACGGGGGCGGTTCGGCCCGCACCCGTCCGGCCCGCATCGCTTCGGCCCGCATCACTTCGGCCCGCACCGCTTCGGCCCGCACCGCTTCGGCCCGCCGCGTGCGTGGCCTGACGTTTCTGCTTGGCCTCGGCCAGCTTGCGCAGGCACGCCCAGCGGGCCAGCGCGTACAGCCAGGCCCTGCGGTCCCCGGCGGCCTCCGGGCCGTGCCGGCCACGCCGCTCGGCGAGCGCGAGGACGTCGCCCAGGGCCGCGGTCGCCGCCTCGTGGTCGCACAGCACGGACAGGCAGTAGGTGAACAGGCCGTCCAGGTACGGCTCGTAGCGCGCGGGAGGGGGCTGCGCGGGCGGGCGCTGCGCCAGCGTGCGCGCCGCCGCGCGGTCGCGCGCCTCCCGATACGCCCTATGTGCGCCGGTGGTGCGGGTCGAGGTCTCCGGACTGCTGCTCATCATCCGTGGACCGTAGGGGGCCCGCGTCGGCCCCTTCTTGTCCCTTGCGCACTTTTAATCCGTACGGGTGAAACGATCCCTCAATAGGGGACAGGAACACCTGGTTCCGCGGATCGTTCGATCCGATTGGTGGCCAATTCGTACGAGGTGCCCGGTTTGGCGGAGGGTGGCAGGACGGCGTTGGCGGAACGGCGTTCGGTGGGACGGCGGGCCGTGTTGTCAGTGGTGCCGGTTACGGTTCGTGCATGGCTGCCCGTACGAAGACCGCGAAGGACCGGCCGTCCTACCGCTGCACCGAGTGCGGCTGGCAGACGGCCAAGTGGCTCGGCCGCTGCCCCGAGTGCCAGGCCTGGGGGACGGTCGAGGAGTACGGCGCGCCCGCCGTCCGTACGACGACGCCGGGGCGCGTCACCACCTCCGCCGTGCCCATCGGCGAGGTCGACGGCCGGCAGGCCACCGCCCGTTCCACCGGTGTGCCGGAGCTGGACCGGGTGCTCGGCGGCGGGCTGGTGCCCGGCGCCGTGGTCCTCGTCGCGGGCGAGCCCGGCGTCGGCAAGTCGACCCTCCTGCTCGACGTGGCGGCGAAGTCGGCGAGTGACGAGCACCGCACGCTGTATGTGACCGGCGAGGAGTCGGCGAGCCAGGTCCGGCTGCGCGCCGACCGGATCAAGGCGATCCACGACCACCTGTATCTCGCCGCCGAGACCGACCTGGCCGCCGTGCTCGGTCACTTGGACGCGGTGAAGCCGTCCCTGCTGATCCTCGACTCGGTGCAGACGGTGGCCTCCCCGGAGATCGACGGCGCGCCGGGCGGCATGTCCCAGGTGCGGGAGGTGGCCGGCGCCCTGATCCGCGCCTCCAAGGAGCGCGGGATGTCCACGCTCCTCGTCGGCCATGTCACCAAGGACGGCGCCATCGCCGGCCCCCGCCTCCTGGAACACCTCGTGGACGTCGTCCTGTCCTTCGAGGGCGACCGGCACGCGCGCCTGCGTCTCGTACGCGGTGTCAAGAACCGCTACGGCACGACGGACGAGGTCGGCTGCTTCGAGCTGCACGACGAGGGCATCACCGGCCTCGCCGACCCCAGCGGCCTGTTCCTGACCCGGCGTGCCGAGCCGGTCCCCGGCACCTGCCTGACCGTCACCCTGGAGGGCCGCCGCCCGCTGGTGGCCGAGGTCCAGGCGCTCACAGTCGACTCGCAGATCCCCTCCCCCCGGCGCACCACGTCCGGCCTGGAGACCTCCCGGGTCTCGATGATGCTCGCCGTCCTGGAGCAGCGCGGCCGGATCAGCGCCCTGGGCAAAAGGGACATCTACTCCGCGACGGTCGGCGGTGTGAAGTTGTCGGAGCCCGCCGCGGACCTCGCCATCGCCCTCGCCCTGGCTTCGGCGGCCAGCGACACCCCCCTCCCCAAGAACCTCGTCGCGATCGGCGAAGTCGGCCTCGCGGGCGAGGTCAGACGGGTCACGGGCGTGCAGCGCCGGCTCTCGGAAGCACACCGTCTGGGCTTCACGCACGCGCTCGTGCCGGGCGATCCGGGCAAGATCCCGGCCGGCATGAAGGTCCTGGAAGTCGCGGACATAGCGGACGCCCTGAGGGTCCTTCCGCGCTCGCGTCGCCGAGAGGCCCCACGGGACGAGGAGGACCGCCGGTAGACTTTGCCCTGGTCTCGCCTGTCCGTACGAATCAATCGTGCGATCCGTACGAATCAACCGTACGAACGGGAGTGCCCCAGAACCTGCGACCGGAGGAGTGCAGTGGCAGCCAACGACCGGGCGGCAGCTCCCGGAAAGTCCGGCGGGAGTTCCGGTGCCGAAGGCCTCATGCGCGCCTCGCTGAGCGCCGTGGCTCCGGGCACGCCCCTGCGCGACGGCCTCGAGCGGGTCCTGCGCGGCAACACCGGCGGCCTCATGGTGCTCGGGTCCGACAAGACCGTCGAGTCGATGTGTACGGGCGGATTCGTCCTGGATGTCGAGTTCACGGCGACGCGACTGCGGGAGCTGTGCAAGCTCGACGGCGGAATCGTGCTGTCCTCCGACCTGTCGAAGATCCTCAGGGCGGGCGTCCAACTGCTCCCCGACCCGACGATCCCGACGGAGGAGACGGGCACTCGGCACCGCACCGCGGACCGGGTGAGCAAGCAGGTCGGCTTCCCGGTGGTCTCGGTCTCCCAGTCGATGCGGCTGATCGCCCTGTACGTCGACGGCCAGCGCCGCGTCCTGGAGGACTCCGCGGCGATCCTGTCCCGCGCCAACCAGGCCCTGGCGACCCTGGAGCGGTACAAGCTCCGCCTCGACGAGGTCGCGGGCACCCTGTCCGCGCTGGAGATCGAGGACCTGGTGACCGTCCGGGACGTCTCGGCCGTGGCCCAGCGTCTGGAGATGGTGCGCCGTATCGCCACCGAGATCGCCGAGTACGTGGTCGAGCTGGGCACGGACGGACGTCTCCTGGCCTTGCAGCTGGACGAGTTGATCGCCGGCGTGGAGCCCGAGCGTGAGCTGGTCGTGCGGGACTACGTCCCTGAGCCCACCGCGAAGCGCTCGCGCACGGTCGAGGAGGCGCTGACCGAGCTCAACGCGCTCACCCACGCGGAACTCCTCGAACTGCCCACGGTGGCACGGGCGTTGGGTTACACCGGGTCTCCGGAAGCGCTCGACTCGGCGGTCTCGCCGCGCGGCTTCCGGCTGCTGGCGAAGGTGCCGAGGCTGCCGGGCGCCATCATCGACCGGCTCGTGGAGCACTTCGGGGGACTGCAGAAGCTGCTCGCCGCCAGCGTGGACGACCTACAGACCGTGGACGGAGTCGGCGAGGCCCGGGCGCGGAGCGTGCGGGAGGGGCTCTCGCGGCTGGCGGAGTCGTCGATCCTGGAGCGCTACGTCTGAGCACGCTCGAGCACGCTCCTGGAACGCCAGGCCTGAGCTAGTCGTTCTCCAGCACGAACGACGTCTGTGTCGTCCCGAACCCGGGCGTCTTGGCCTCCACCAGGTACGTCCCCGCCCCCGCCGAACCCGCCGGAGGCGTCGCGCACTCGGGAGCGCTCGGCTTGCGGTCCCACTTCACGGTGTACGTGATGCTGTCGCCGGCCGGCACGCGGAACAGCAGGCTGCCGGAGCCCTTGGGGCAGTCGGCGGAGGACCAGTAGTCGTCGTCGCCGCCCGCCTGAGTGATCGTCAACACCGCGTTCTTCGGGCCGAGATCGACCTTGCAGTCGCTGGCGGAGGTGTTCTGCGCGGTCATCAGCAGAGCGGGCGTCTGGCCGGGCTCGTACGCGTTGTGGAGGCTGCGCACGGTCAACTTCACGGAGTTCGCGGTGCAGTTGGGCAGCGTGGAACCGGCCGGAAGAGCGTCGCCCCCACCGACTCCGCTGCCCGAGCTGCCGCCTGCGCTGTCCGAACCGCCGGCGTCGCCAGAGCCAGAGTCCGAACCAGAGCCCGCGCCGGAACCCGCTCCAGAGCCGTCGCCGGCCCCGGAGCCGTCACCGGAGCCGTCACCAGACCCGTCGCCGGATCCTGAACCCGAGCCCGAACCCGACCCGGTGGAATCCCCACCGCTCGACTCGTCGCGCCCGCCCGGCGCTTGGCTGATCGCCGGTCCGGAGCCGGACGGCCCCGGCGTGATCGTCGAGGGCGAGGGGTTCTTGCCGTTGGAGCCTTCGGCACCGTTCTTGCCGCCTCCGCCGCCCGAGGACACGAGCCAGATGATCAGCAGCGCCGCCAACAGGGCGAGCGCAGACAGCAGTACGGCCCTCCGTCGCCAGTAAATGGAGGAGGGAAGCGGCCCGACCGGATTGCGCAGAGATCCCACGGCGCAAACTGTACGAGAGATCAGCACCTTCACTGGCCCCACCCGCCGCCTGGGCCACAACTTTTCCGGATCATCATCCCGGAACCGGCTGTTCCGCGCCGGGGAGGCACTCCCGCAGCAGGGACAGCAGGGCCGCCGGCCAGTGCAGCGGGATGATATGGCCGCAGTCCTCGACGAGGTGGGCGGTGAGATCGTCGGCGAGGGGGCGGAGTTGGTGTTCCAGTGCGCTGCCCACGGGGTGCGAGCCGATGACCGTCGTCGGCACGGTCAGCCGGGTCGCGGCGGCGGCCTGCTGGATCTGGGCCGCGCTGGTGGGAAGGGCGCGGTAGGAGGAGAAGGCGCAGCGCAGCGCCTCCCGGCCGGTGTAGGCCCGTACGAAGGCGTCCCGGATGTGCGGGGACAGGCCGTCGCCGAGGGTGCCGGCGTCGAGGAACCAGTCGATGTAGCGGGCCTCGTTGCCGTCGAGCACGGCCTCGGCGAGACCGGGCTCCGTGTGGAAGCCGAACCACCAGGGGGGTCCGTCGGCGAGGAAGGCCTCGGCGCCGGGGAGGCGGCCCAGCAGGGACTCCATGAGGACGAGCCGTCGTACGAGAGCGGGGCGGCGCATCGCGAGGAGGAAGGCGGGCGGGGTGCCCGCGTCGATCCCCACCACGGTGGCCGAGGTCTCGCCCAGCGCCGCGAGCAGGACCTCGGCGTCGTCGGCGAGGGAGCCCGCGTCGTACCCGGTCGCTGCGCGGGTGCTGGCGCCGAAGCCGCGCTGGTCCGGCGCGATCACCCGGTACCGGTCGGACAGGCCGGCCATGACGTCGGTCCACAGTTCCCAGGTGTGCGGGAAGCCGTGCAGGAGCAGGACGGCCGGGCCCCCTCCGGCCAGGGCGACGTTTAGCCGACGGTGCCGCCACGCGTGCACTACCGGCTGACCGAACTGGGCCTGTCCCTCGAAGGCCCGCTGGCCGCCCTGCGCACCTGGGCGGAGCAGCACATGGCGGAGGTGGAACGCCACAACATCCTTGCGGCCCAACAGGCTTCGACCGACTGACCGCGCCGACAGGGTCAGGGGCAAGGTCAGGGTCAGGACCGCATCGCTTCACGGCCGACCATCCCGCGCACCTCACCGGCCGACCGCCCCGGGCGCCTCACCGGCCGACCACTCCTCGCGCCCCACCGGCCACCCACCCGCTCCCCCCGTCAGCCGGCCGTCCCGCATCCCCCTCCGCCACCAAACGCCCGCCACACCCGACCCGCCCCCCAGCGCAATCCCCAACGACGCCCCCCGGCATGGCAGGATCGGAAGGCCATGACTGCGCCCACGAAGTCCCCGCACAGCATCGACGGCCCTGTCGACAGCCCCGTCGGCAGCCCCGTCGGCCGTCCCGCCCACAACGCCTCCGGCGAGCCGCTGCACTCCCCCGTCATCGCCTGGTTCGACGAGCACGCCCGTGATCTGCCGTGGCGGCGGGCGGAGGCCGGGCCCTGGGGGGTGATGGTCAGTGAGTTCATGCTCCAGCAGACGCCGGTGAACCGCGTCCTGCCCGTCTACGAGCAGTGGCTCGCCCGCTGGCCGCGCCCCGCCGACCTGGCCAAGGAGGCTCCCGGTGAGGCCGTCCGCGCCTGGGGGCGGCTCGGCTATCCGCGTCGCGCGCTGCGGCTGCACGGCGCCGCCGTCGCCATAACGGAACGGCACGGCGGCGACGTACCGACGAACCACGCGCAGCTGCTCGCGCTGCCCGGCATCGGCGAGTACACGGCCGCGGCCGTCGCCTCCTTCGCGTACGGGCAGCGGCACGCCGTCCTGGACACCAACGTGCGCCGGGTCTTCGCGCGGGCCGTCACCGGCGTGCAGTACCCGCCCAACGCCACCACCGCCGCCGAACGCAAGCTTGCCCGCGCGCTGTTGCCCGAGGACGAGCGGACCGCCGCCCGCTGGGCCGCCGCCTCCATGGAGCTCGGCGCGCTGGTGTGCACGGCCAAGAACGAGACGTGCCAGCGCTGTCCGATCGCCGCCCAGTGCGCCTGGCGGCTCGCGGGCAAGCCGGAGCACGACGGTCCGCCGCGCCGCGGCCAGACGTACGCGGGCACGGACCGGCAGGTGCGCGGCAAGCTCCTCGCCGTACTGCGCGAGGCTCACGGGCCGGTCCCGCAGGCGGCCCTGGACCGGGTGTGGCACGAGCCGGTGCAGCGCGCCCGGGCGCTGGACGGGCTCGTCTCGGACGGTCTGGTGGAACCGCTCGCGGGTGGTCTGTATCGGCTGCCGTCGGCCCTTCCGGCACACCGTTCCTGACGGCAAATCACTCCATAACACGGCCATTCGGTACGGCGTCTTACCCCGCCCCTACTTCCGTTACACAACTGACGGACAGCCGAGTGCTAGCCGCAGGCTGCTGCGCACAGCTCCGTGACAACCCCTCCGTAGCTTCATTTCTGTGCCCGACAGGCACCACTGGCACCACAGGCAATGAATCCGACGGCGATCGAGCCGGCCGGAAACGGGGAGCAGGAGGCGGTCGACATGGCGCAGGGCGAGGTGCTCGAATTCGAGGAGTACGTCCGCACCCGGCAGGAGGCGCTGCTACGCAGCGCACGCCGGTTGGTTCCGGACCCGGTCGACGCGCAGGACCTGCTCCAGACGGCGCTGGTACGCACGTACGGCCGCTGGGAGGGCATCGCGGACAAGCGGCTGGCCGACGCCTACCTGCGCCGGGTCATGATCAACACGCGCACCGAGTGGTGGCGGGCCCGCAGGCTGGAGGAGGTACCGACCGAGCAGCTCCCGGACGCCTCGGTCGACGACTCCACCGAACAGCACGCCGACCGCGCCCTGCTGATGGACATCATGAAGGTGCTGGCTCCCAAGCAGCGCAGCGTCGTGGTGCTGCGACACTGGGAGCAGATGTCCACGGAGGAGACGGCCGCCGCCCTCGGTATGTCGGCCGGAACGGTCAAGAGCACGCTGCACCGGGCGCTCGCCCGGCTCCGCGAGGAGCTGGAGAGCAGGGATGACGACGAGCTCGGCGCACACGTGCTGGAGCGTGAGGAGCGGAAGAGTTGCGCGGCCTAGGCACGAGGGCCGGCGCCATCGGGCGCACGGGCGGGGACCCCGACCACACCGACCCCGGCCACACGGAGCCCGGCCGCACCGGACCGGACCACACCGGACCGGACCACACCGGACCGGACCGCGCCGGACCGGAGGGCATCGGACCGGACCGCATCGGGACTGATCACATCGGGCCCGCCCGGCCCGGGCCCACACCGACCCGAGGGACCTTCCAGGCGGCGATCACGGCAGTGGCCGTGCTCGCCGCCCTTGCCCTTTTCGTGTCCGCCTGCGGCACCGGAGGCACCGGTGCCCGCGACGAGGGACCGGCCCGCTCCGACTCGGTGGCGGGCGTCGTGGCCTCGCCCTCGCCGATTCCCGCCAGGACGGCCGAGGGTGTGAACGCGGTCCGGCTGGTCAAGGACGATCCCGGCGTCTCCGCGGAGGTCAAGCGCGAGCTGAAGCCGTGCGTGGCCGACGAGTACCCCGTCGACGTGTCGTACGGCGAACTGACCGGAGGATCGGCCGACGACGTCGTCGTCAATGTGCTGACCTGCGGCGACTCCGTCGGGGTCGGCTCGTACGTATATCGCGAGGAGGGTGGCTCGTACGAGAATGTCTTCCGGGCCGAGGAGCCCCCGGTCTACGCGGAGATCGACCGCGGCGACCTGGTGGTGACCAAGCAGGTCTACGAGAAGGGCGACCCGGTGTCGAGCCCGTCCGGCGAGAACGTGATCACATACCGCTGGAGCGCGGGCCGCTTCGCCGAGGAGTTCCGCACGCACAACGACTACGGCAACACGGTGGGGGACACTCCATCGCCGACTCAGGACAACTGACCCGCCGCCGATCCACGACGGCGTGAACCGATCGGGCCGTCCGAACCGATCAACGAGTGGACGAGCGACCGCGTGACCGGGTACACGGCACGACACGGGGACCGAGAGCAGAGAGGCAGAGAGCAGCGGGATGGCAGATCAGACCCATGTCCTGTTCGTCGAGGACGACGACGTCATCCGCGAGGCCACCCAACTCGCCCTGGAGCGGGACGGCTTCGCGGTCACCGCCATGCCCGACGGGCTGTCGGGCCTGGAGGCGTTCCGCGCCGACCGACCCGACATCGCCCTGCTGGACGTCATGGTCCCCGGACTCGACGGGGTCAGCCTGTGCCGTCGTATCCGGGACGAGTCGACCGTGCCGGTGATCATGCTGTCCGCGCGCGCCGACTCGATCGACGTCGTGCTGGGGCTGGAGGCGGGCGCCGACGACTATGTGACCAAGCCCTTCGACGGCGCGGTCCTGGTCGCCCGGATCCGCGCGGTGCTGCGTCGCTTCGGGCACGCGAGCGGCGATCGCACGGACGATGCCGCGGCCCCGGCGCACGACGGCGGCCTGCTGGCCTTCGGTGATCTGGAGATCGACACCGAGGGCATGGAGGTGCGCCGGGCCGGACAGCCGGTGGCGCTGACGCCGACCGAGATGCGGCTGCTCCTGGAGTTCTCCTCCGCGCCGGGCACGGTGCTGTCGCGCGACAAGCTGCTGGAGCGGGTGTGGGACTACGGCTGGGGCGGTGACACCCGCGTCGTCGACGTCCATGTGCAGCGGCTGCGGACGAAGATCGGCCAGGACCGGATCGAGACGGTCCGCGGCTTCGGCTACAAGTTGAAGGCCTGAGCAGGGGGACCGGGTGGGGAACCTTCGGCGCCCGAGCACCGTGATTCCGGGCATACGTACGGGACTGAGATGGAAGCTGAGCGCGGCCATCGCGCTGGTCGGCGCGCTGGTGGCGATCGCGCTCAGCCTCGTCGTGCACAACGCCGCCCGGGTCTCGATGCTGGACAACGCGCGCGACCTCGCCGACGAGCGCGTCCAGATCGCGCAGCGCAACTATGAGCTGTCCAACCGGCCGAACTTCCCCAGCATCAAGATCGACGACCCGGAGCTGCCGCCGGCGCTGCGGCAGCGGGTCGAGCACGGCCGCCGGGCGACCTATGTGTCCGACGGCGCGGACGGCGTGCCGGAGATCTGGGCCGCCGTACCGGTCAAGGGCGGGCAGGTGCTGTCCCTGCACACCGGGTTCACCGACCGCAGTACGGACATCCTCAACGACCTCGACCAGGCCCTGGTGATCGGCGCGATCGCGGTCGTCCTCGGCGGCAGCGCGCTCGGCGTGCTCATCGGCGGGCAGCTGTCGCGGCGGCTGCGCAAGGCGGCGGCCGCGGCGAACCAGCTCGCCAAGGGCGAGACGGACGTGCGGGTGCGGGAGGCCATCGGCGGGTTCGTACGGGACGAGACCGACGACCTGGCGAGCGCGGTGGACGCGATGGCGGACACGCTGCGGCAGCGGCTGGAGGCGGAGCGCCGGGTCACCGCCGACATCGCGCACGAACTGCGCACCCCGGTGACCGGACTGCTGACGGCGGCCGAACTGCTGCCGCCGGGCCGTCCGACGGAACTGGTGCTGGACCGGGCCAAGGCCATGCGCACGCTCGTCGAGGACGTGCTGGAGGTCGCCCGCCTCGACGGCGCCTCCGAGCGGGCCGAGTTGCAGGACATCCTGCTGGGCGAGTTCGTCAGCCGGCGGGTGACGGCGAAGGACCCGGCCATCGAGGTGCGCGTGGTGCACGAGTCGGAGGTCACCACCGACCCGCGGCGCCTGGAGCGCGTCCTGTTCAACCTGCTCGCCAACGCGGCCCGGCACGGCAAGCCGCCGATCGAGGTCTCCGTCGAGGGCCGGGTCATCCGGGTCCGCGACCATGGCCCCGGCTTCCCCGAGGACCTGCTCGCCGAGGGCCCGAGCCGCTTCCGCACCGGCTCCGCCGACCGGGCCGGCCACGGCCACGGACTGGGCCTGACCATCGCGGCCGGGCAGGCCCGGGTGCTCGGCGCCCGCCTGACCTTCCGCAACGTACGGCAGGCGGGCGCGCCGGAGGAGGTACCGGCGGAGGGGGCGGTGGCGGTGCTGTGGCTGCCCGAGCACGCGCCGACGAACACCGGAAGCTATCCGATGCTGCCCTAGCCGCGTGCGACTAGCAGGTCCAGTCCTTGTCCAGGTCCAGCTCGCCCTCGCGGGGCTGGGTGAAGGAGAACCAGTTCCCGGAGTCGTCGCGGAAGAGTGCCTCCGTGCCGTACGGGCGCTCCTGCGGCTCCTGGAGGAACTCCACGCCGCGGTCCTTGAGCTTCTTGTAGTCGCCGTGGATGTCGTCGGTGGTCAGCACGCCCGCGCCGAGCGCCCCCTTGGCCACCAGCTTCTTGATCATCTCGGCGGACTCCGGGTCCATCGCGCCCCCACCCGGCACCATCAGCGTCAGTTCGACATCGGGCTGGTTCGGGGAGCCGACGGTGAGCCAGCGCATGCCGCCCTCGCCCATCGTCATGTCCGTACGGACCTCCAGCCCCAGCTTCTCGGTGTAGAACTGCTTCGCCCGCTCCTGGTCGAGAACCCAGACGGTCGAAATGGCGAGTCCCTTGATCATGGCGTCACTCCTGTCGGCGGTCCTTGGCCTTGCCCTGTCACCGTAGGCAGCGGCGCCGTCAGCCCGCTTCTCCAGAATTGCGCTGTGCGCTGCCGGGTCCGCTCCGGAACCCGCCGGCCCAGAGCATGGCGTAGCAGCCCGGTATGAGGGCGGCTCCCCGCCCCACGTGCTTCATCCGGTACTCGCTGGGGGTCAGCCCGGTCCATGCCTTGAACCGGGAGGAGAAGGTGCCCAGGCTGCTGAAGCCGACGAGGTGGCAGATCTCCGTCACGGACAGGTTCGCGGTGCGCAGCAGGTCCTCCGCGCGCTCGATGCGGCGGTGGGTCAGATACTGGCCGGGCGTCTCGCCGTAGGCCTCCCTGAAGGCCCGTATGAAGTGGTACCGCGAGTACCCGGCGTGCGCGGCCACCGCTTCCAGGTCCAGCTCCGGGTCGGCCCAGTCGCGGTCCATCGCGTCCTTGGCCAGCCGCAACTGCCGCATCTTGTCCATGCGACCGATGGTGACACGGGGCACTGACAATGGCCCCGACGTCCCGGCGTCGATCCGGGCATGACGAAGGCCCCCGGGGGCGGACAACCACCCGGAGGCCTCGCAGTGGGGCTCAGACGGCCTCGGCCACCGGCGCCTTCGCGGCCGCCGTACCGTCCGCCGGGCCCTCCCCCGCCTTCTGCGGCCCCGCTCCCTTCAGCGGAACCTCCTTCACGAACCACGCCGCCACCATCGCGACCACCGCCACCGCCGCCCCCAGCAGGAACGCCGAGTGCGTGCCGGCGGACACCGCGTGCTGGTACGCCTCGCGCACGGCGGCCGGCAGCTTCTCCAGGCCCTTCGCGTCCAGCTGCGCGGACTGCTCGGTCACCTTGGAGCCCAGCGCTCCGGCCCGCTCGGCCATGACGTCCTGGACGCGGTGGTTGAACAGCGCGCCCATGATCGCGACGCCGAACGAGGAGCCGAGGGTGCGCGAGAGGGTCGAGGTCGAGGAGGCGACGCCCATGTCCTTCATCTCGACGCTGTTCTGGGCGACCAGCATGGTTATCTGCATCAGGCAGCCCATGCCGAGACCGACCACGGCCATGAAGACACCGGACGTGAACCGCGAGGTGCCCGTGTCCATCGTCGACAGCAGATACAGCCCGACGACCATCAGGATGCTGCCGACGATCGGGAAGGCCTTGTACTTGCCGGTGTTCGTGGTGACCCGCCCCGCGACCATCGAGGTGACGAGCATCGCGCCGAGCATCGGCAGGAGCAGCAGACCGGAGTTGGTCGCGGAGGCACCCTGCACCGACTGCTGGTACAGCGGCAGGAAGAGGGTCGCGCCGAACATCACAAAGCCGGTGATGAAGCCGATGATCGCCATCAGCGTGAAGTTGCGGCTGCGGAAGATGTGCAGCGGTACGACCGGCTCGGCGGCCTTGGTCTGCCAGAACACGAATCCGATGAGGGCGGCGACGCCGATCCCTATGAGTTCCATGATCCGCGCGGACGTCCAGGCGTACTCCGTACCGCCCCAGGTCGTGACGAGCACGATGGCGGTGATGCCCACGGTCAGCAGTCCGGCGCCCAGATAGTCGATCCGCGCCTGCGCCCGCTTCTTCGGCAGGTGCAGTACGACGCTGATCGCGGTGAGCGCGACCACGCCGAGCGGCAGGTTGATGTAGAAGGACCAGCGCCAGCCCCAGTTGTCCGTGATGGTGCCGCCGACCAGCGGGCCGCCGATCATCGCGAGCGCCATGACGCCGGCCATCATGCCCTGGTACTTGCCACGCTCCCGCGGCGGTATCAGGTCACCGATGATCGCCATGACGCCGACCATCAGACCGCCCGCGCCGAGGCCCTGCACGGCCCGGAAGCCGATCAGCTGCCCCATGTCCTGGGCCATGCCGCTGAGCGCCGACCCGATCAGGAAGAGCACGATCGAGCTCATGAAGACGCCCTTGCGCCCGTACATGTCGCCGAGCTTGCCCCACAGGGGAGTGGAAGCCGCCGTCGCGAGGGTGTACGCGGTCACGACCCACGACAGGTGTTCGAGCCCACCGAGCTCGCCCACGATCGTCGGCATCGCCGTACCCACGATCATGTTGTCGAGCATCGCGAGCATCATCGTGATCATCAGCGCCAGCAGGACGACCCGTACACTCCTGGGCTGTTTCTCTGACTCCGGCTCTGCCGTCTGCGCGTCCGCCATCTTTCCCACTCCCCTGGGTACCGCGTCCGGCCGGCTGCTTACTTGCCGCCCGGCTAGTTGACTACACTCAGGGAAGTTAGATGGCTAACTAGCCGGGCGTCAAGTAAGTTTTCTACAAGGCCGAGGAGTACGAGGATGGGCGGCACCATGGACGGCACCAAGCAGCAGCGCCGCGGCAACACCCGCCAGCGCATCCAGGACGTAGCCCTCGAACTCTTCGCCGAGCAGGGCTACGAGAAGACCTCCCTGCGTGAGATCGCGGAGCAACTCGACGTCACCAAGGCGGCCTTGTACTACCACTTCAAGTCCAAGGAAGAGATCCTCGTCAGTCTCTTCGACGACCTGACGCAGCCGATCCTCGACCTGATCGAGTGGGGCAAGCGACAGCCGCACACCCTGGAGACGAAGCAGGAGATCGTACGCCGCTACAGCGAGGCCCTGGCCGGCGCGACACCGCTGTTCCGCTTCATGCAGGAGAACCAGGCGACCGTACGGGAACTGCGCATCGGCGATACCTTCAAGCAGCGCATGCAGGGCCTGCGCGCCATCATCGCCGACCCGGACGCGGACCTGGTCGACCAGGTCCGCTACGCCAGCGCGCTGTTCACCCTGCACGCCGGGATGTTCCTCCTCCAGGACCTCGAAGGCGACCCCCAGGAGAAGCGCGAGGCTGTCCTGAAGGTCGCCACGGACCTGGTGACCCAGGCCCACCAAGGGTCCTGAGCGGCTCAGGGCGCGATCTCGACGGTCCTTGACGATCCTTAGACGGTCACGCCCTTGGCGCGCAGGAAGGCGGCCGGGTCGATGGCCGACCCGTAGTTCGCGGTCGTACGGATCTCGAAGTGCAGGTGCGGGCCGCTGGAGTTGCCGGTGTTGCCGGACCGGGCGATGTGCTGGCCGGTCTTGACGACCTGGCCGACCTTCACGTCGATCCGCGACAGGTGGGCGTACTGGGAGTAGGTCCCGTTGCCGTGCTTGATGACGATGGCGTTGCCGTACGCCGGTCCGTCACCGGCGCCGTTGCCGCCCGCCTTGGCGACGGTGCCGCCGTGCACGGCCAGGACCTGGGTGCCGCTCGCCACGGCGAAGTCCTGCCCGCTGTGGGTGGACTGCCACATGCTGCCGGACTGGTTGAAGCCGGCGGACAGCTTGTACTTCTTCACCGGGTCGATCCAGGACGCCGCCTTCTTGGCGGCGGCGGCCTTGGACTGCACCTGGACGGCACTGGCGGTGGTGGCCACCGACGTGGCGTCCGCGGCGGCCGCGACTCCGACCCCCAGCACGACCGAGGCCCCCAGGCCGACGGCCAACACGGTCGCACGGGTGCGGAGACGGGACGTACGGGAAGAACGGAACGAGACACGCGGGGACATAGAGAACCTCATGGGGTCGGAGACAGGAAAACCATCCGACGCACAGGCGTCCACCGGATGGGGCCATCCCTTGGTAACCCTTGACCCCGAATAGTCCCAAACCTGTGATCTACGACAGAAGCTAGTACTTTGTCCCGATACTTACGGACTCTTGACAGGCTCTTCGCGGGCTCTTCGCGGGCCCTTCGCAGGCAAAAGTCCCTTTTGCGAATACGTCGGTTGCCACTATTCCCGCTAGTAACGGACAAATCGCCTGTGCGGCTTATCACCGGCCGCCCGGATCGCGGCCATCAAGTCACACAGCCCGATGTGACGCAGGTCTCTGGCCACTTACCGTCCAGTAACCCTACGGTTCCCCTCGCGCCACTCCGGTCACCAATCATGCACGCGACAACAATCGTGCACGGACGCGAGAGGACCCCCCCACATGAGAAGCCGACGCCCCTGGCTGCGCGGAACAGCCCTGACAGCCGTCTCCGCGGCCGCCCTCGTCACGCTCTCGGCCCCCGCCGACGCCGCGACGTCCACGGGCACCGCCACGGCCGCCACCGTCACGGCCGCCGCCGCAGACGTCGACTACGCGACCTGGCAGAAGGACTGCCAGGCCGTGATGGACCAGGCCCTGCCCTACCTGAAGCAGCGGATCGCGAACACGAAGCCGGGCGAGAAGCAGGCGATCGTCCTCGACATCGACAACACCACCCTGGAGACCGACTTCGGATTCAGCTACCCGCAGCCGGCCAACAAGCCGGTCCTGGCGGCCGCCGAGTACGCCCAGGAGCACGGCGTCGCCCTGTTCTTCGTGACGGCGCGTCCGGGCATCATCGCCTCGGCGACCGACTACAACCTCAAGCAGGTCGGCTACCAGGTCTCCGGGCTGTACGTCCGCAGCCTGGGCGACCTCTTCAAGGACGTCGCCGCCTACAAGACCGCCCAGCGCGTCGACATCGAGTCGAAGGGCTACACGATCATCGCGAACATCGGCAACAGCGCCACCGACCTGTCGGGCGGCCACGCCGAGAAGACGTACAAACTGCCGGACTACGACGGCCAGTTGTCGTAAGCGTGCGGGCATGACGAAGGGGCCGGTGCTCGAAAGCACCGGCCCCTTCTGGCGTCGCCCTGAGGCTTACGCCTCCTTGCTCAGGTTCGGACCGGCTCCGCCGGCCGCCTGCTCGATCGGCGGGACGTCCGGCAGGGCCGACTTCTCCTCACCCCGGAAGGTGAAGGTCTTGGCCTCGCCCTCGCCCTCGGTGTCCACGACCACGATGTGACCGGGACGCAGCTCGCCGAAGAGGATCTTCTCGGAGAGCGAGTCCTCGATCTCGCGCTGGATCGTCCGGCGCAGCGGCCGGGCGCCCAGGACGGGGTCGTAACCCTTCTGGGACAGCAGCTCCTTGGCGGACTGGGAGAGCTCGATGCCCATGTCCCGGTCCTTGAGGCGCTCGTCCACCTTGCCGATCATCAGGTCGACGATCCGCAGGATGTCCTCCTGCGTCAGCTGCGGGAAGACGACCACGTCGTCGACGCGGTTGAGGAACTCGGGGCGGAAGTGCTGCTTGAGCTCGTCCGAGACCTTGTTCTTCATGCGCTCGTAGTTGGACTTCTTGTCGCCCGAGGCCGCGAAGCCCAGGTTGAAGCCCTTGGAGATGTCCCGGGTGCCGAGGTTGGTCGTCATGATGATGACCGTGTTCTTGAAGTCGACGACCCGGCCCTGGGAGTCGGTCAGGCGACCGTCCTCCAGGATCTGCAGCAGCGAGTTGAAGATGTCCGGGTGGGCCTTCTCCACCTCGTCGAAGAGGACGACGGAGAACGGCTTGCGGCGGACCTTCTCGGTCAGCTGGCCGCCCTCTTCGTAGCCCACGTATCCGGGGGGCGAACCGAACAGACGCGACACCGTGTGCTTCTCGCTGAACTCCGACATGTCGAGGGAGATCAGCGCGTCCTCGTCGCCGAAGAGGAACTCGGCGAGCGCCTTGGACAGTTCGGTCTTACCGACACCGGAGGGGCCGGCGAAGATGAACGAACCACCGGGACGCTTCGGGTCCTTCAGACCGGCACGCGTACGACGGATCGCCTTGGACAGCGCCTTGACGGCGTCGACCTGGCCGATGACCCGCTTGTGGAGCTCGTCCTCCATGCGCAGCAGACGCGAGGACTCCTCCTCGGTCAGCTTGAAGACCGGGATGCCGGTGGCGGTCGCGAGGACCTCGGCGATCAGCTCGCCGTCGACCTCGGCGACGACGTCCATGTCGCCGGCCTTCCATTCCTTCTCCCGCTTGGCCTTGGCGGCCAGGAGCTGCTTCTCCTTGTCGCGGAGGGAGGCGGCCTTCTCGAAGTCCTGCGAGTCGATCGCGGACTCCTTGTCCCGGCGGACACCGGCGATCTTCTCGTCGAACTCGCGCAGGTCCGGCGGCGCGGTCATCCGGCGGATGCGCATCCGGGAGCCGGCCTCGTCGATCAGGTCGATCGCCTTGTCCGGCAGGAAGCGGTCCGAGATGTACCGGTCGGCCAGGGTGGCGGCCTGCACCAGCGCCTCGTCCGTGATGGAGACACGGTGGTGGGCCTCGTAGCGGTCGCGCAGACCCTTGAGGATCTCGATCGTGTGCGGCAGGGACGGCTCCGCGACCTGGATGGGCTGGAAGCGGCGCTCCAGCGCGGCGTCCTTCTCCAGGTGCTTGCGGTACTCGTCCAGCGTGGTCGCACCGATGGTCTGGAGCTCACCGCGGGCCAGCATCGGCTTCAGGATCGAAGCGGCGTCGATGGCGCCCTCGGCGGCACCCGCACCGACCAGCGTGTGCAGCTCGTCGATGAACAGGATGATGTCGCCGCGGGTGCGGATCTCCTTGAGGACCTTCTTCAGGCGCTCCTCGAAGTCACCGCGGTAGCGGGAGCCGGCGACCAGGGCGCCGAGGTCCAGCGTGTAGAGGTGCTTGTCCTTGAGCGTCTCGGGCACCTCGCCCTTGACGATGGCCTGGGCGAGACCCTCCACGACGGCGGTCTTGCCGACGCCGGGCTCACCGATCAGGACCGGGTTGTTCTTCGTACGGCGGGACAGCACCTGCATGACCCGCTCGATCTCCTTCTCGCGCCCGATGACCGGGTCGAGCTTGGACTCACGAGCGGCCTGGGTGAGGTTCCGGCCGAACTGGTCGAGGACCAGGGACGTCGAGGGAGTGCCCTCCGCAGGCCCGCCGGCGGTGGCGGTCTCCTTGCCCTGGTAACCGGAGAGCAGCTGGATGACCTGCTGCCGCACTCGGTTGAGGTCTGCGCCCAGCTTGACCAGGACCTGGGCGGCGACGCCCTCGCCCTCACGGATCAGGCCGAGCAGGATGTGCTCCGTGCCGATGTAGTTGTGGCCCAGTTGAAGGGCCTCGCGGAGCGACAGCTCCAGGACCTTCTTGGCACGGGGGGTGAAGGGGATGTGGCCGGAGGGGGCCTGCTGGCCCTGGCCGATGATCTCCTCCACCTGCTGGCGGACCGCCTCGAGCGAAATCCCGAGGCTCTCAAGGGCCTTGGCGGCGACACCTTCACCCTCGTGGATCAAGCCCAGGAGAATGTGCTCGGTGCCGATGTAGTTGTGGTTGAGCATCCGGGCTTCTTCCTGAGCCAGGACGACAACCCGCCGCGCGCGGTCGGTGAACCTCTCGAACATCGTTAATCGCTCCTCAGAGCGGTCAGGCAGTGGGGGGAACTTCCCCTCCCTGTCCTTCCGCAGCTTAGTCCCGCAAGCGGGGACCGCTCATTCCAACTGCCGACACCATCCTTGGCCTCCTGACCCCGGTTAGCCGACATCTGCTCCAACCCGATGGTGCGAGACGATGTTCCCGCAGGCCAGGCCCTTACCCTCACCACCAGTACGCCGATGGCGAACGTGAGACGCCGTTTCCTGCGTGTCGCCCCCTCCCACTAGGGATGTCTTACCCGCACGGACCGACAGTCCATGCCGCGCGCACCGGTTCGCTCCGCTATGGGCGAACAACCTTGCGCCTCCCCGTACCCCAGCGCGCCCCCATTTACGGAACTCTGCGCAATCACAGGGACACCCAGCGTAACCCGCACGTCTCTTCGACGGTTGCACTTGGCATGGTTGGCACCCTTCCCTCGGTCACCACGGACCTCACCACGTTCCCGCTCCCCCGCCGGCCGCTCGATCCGAGTGATCCGATCCGCCGGTGGTACGAGAACGAACTGGGCTGGACGACAGTGCCCGCCGGCCCCGGAAACACCGGAACCGGGCTGCGGCTGGCCGTGGGCCCGCACTTCGACGTCCTGGATGTGCCCGCCGAGGCGGGGCGGGCGGCACTGCGCCACCTGGTGCCGGGCTCTCCGGTGGCACTTCAGGGCGACCGGATGCGGCTGCTGGTGGCCGCGGGCAACGCCGAGGAACTGCCCGGAGTGCTGGACTGGCTGGAGTGGGGCGGGCTGACCCTCGATCTCACGGCGATCGGCGAGGGCGGCGTCATGGACGCGCCGCTGCCACCCGAAGCCGGGCCGCCGACGCCGGTCGGGGCGACGCCCCATTCCTTCCGGCCGGGGACGGGTGTGCCCGGGCCGGGTATGCCGGCACGGCTTCCGTACGAGCCGGGGCCGGCCAGGGCGAGAGGGCTTCCGTACGAGCCGGGGCCCGCCGGAGGCCCGCCGCCACTGGCCCCGGGCCGCTCCGGGGCCGTGCAGGGGGCCGCCGTGTGGGTGCGGCCCCCCGAGCCCGGGTGCGACGTCGAGGCCTCGCTGCCGACGTTGTCGGCCATGGGGGGCGGTGGGGACGCCCCCGATCTTGTACGCCTGCTGGACACGGTGGCAGCTCAGTGCCACCGCCTGCGGCTGCGACGCGCGTGCGCACAGCCGTCGACCGCCTGCCAGGCCCCGAATCAGGCGTTGGCCTTCTCGTAGGCCTCGCGAATGGTCGCGGGAACACGGCCGCGGTCATTGACCTCGAAACCGTTCTCCTTCGCCCAGGCGCGGATCTGCGCGGTGTCCTGGCTGCCGCCGGAAGCGGCACGGGCCTTTCCACGCCCACCCGAAGCGCGGCCTCCGGTACGACGACCGCCCTTCACGTAAGGGTCGAGAAGACCGCGCAGCTTGTCCGCATTGGCGGTCGTGAGATCGATCTCGTACGTCTTGCCGTCCAACGCGAACGTGACGGTCTCGTCCGCCTCGCCGCCGTCGATGTCATCGACAAGAAGGACCTGAACCTTCTGTGCCACCGGATTTCCTTTCATCCATAACTCGTGGGCCGGGGGTCTGCGGCGTCCGCCGTTTCGCCGTCCCCTGATATATGCAGTACTGCACTACGTCGGAAAGCAAACCGCTTTTGCTGGAAAAACACAAACCCCCGGGAGAGACAGACCGGCCGCCCTCAGTCCGGAAACATGCGCGTTTCGGACATAGGGAACCTGGGCAGGGCTCGGCCGGGCGGAATAGGGTCTCGCCTTGTCCCCCTCGGCGATCACAGATGCAGAAGCATCCGGCTGTTGCCCAAGGTGTTCGGTTTCACTCGTTCGAGGCCGAGGAACTCAGCCACGCCTTCGTCATAGGAACGCAGCAGCTCCGCGTAGACATCGGTGTCGACGGGGGTCTCGCCGATCTCGACGAAGCCGTGCTTGCCGAAGAAGTCCACTTCGAAGGTCAGACAGAAAACGCGGCGAACCCCTAGCCAGCGCGCTGTGTGCAGCAACTTCTCCAGCAACTGATGGCCGACACCGGCGCCCTTCAGGCCCGGCTTCACGGCGAGAGTGCGGACTTCCGCGAGGTCTTCCCACATCACGTGCAGGGCACCGCAGCCGACCACCTCAGTACTTGAGCCGGCGTCCCGTTCGGCCACCCAGAACTCCTGGATGTCCTCGTAAAGTGTCACCGTCGCTTTGTCGAGCAGGATGCCGTCGCGGACGTACCTGTCAAGGAGACGACGTACGGCAGCGACATCCCCGGTACGGGCCCGCCGCACGGTGATGGCTTTTGCGGTGACTTCGGGGCTCTCCGTCGAGGGACTCTCTGCTGAGCTCTCTGCTGACATGAGCGGACGCTATCGCCCGCCGCTCTCCCGCGCCGAGCCGGGGTTCTCCTCCGCGGTATCGGACGGGGTCTCCGGGGTGACTTCGGACGATTCCGGCCCTTGGACCATGCGTACGGCGTCCCGCAGGGCAACTCGCTGTTCCTCGCTCATCATCCCGAAGAACGCCACGAGAGCGGCGGCGGGGTTGTCGCTCTGGGACCAGGCCTCGTTCATCAGCGCGGCGGCGTACGCGGCGCGGGTGGAGACCGCCTCATATCGATAGGCCCGGCCTTCCGCCTCGCGGCGCACCCAGCCCTTCTGATGGAGATTGTCCAGAACGGTCATCACGGTGGTGTACGCGATGGACCGTTCCTGCTGAAGATCTTCCAGGACTTCTCGAACGGTCACCGGGCGGTTCCACTTCCACACCCGCGTCATGACCGCGTCTTCGAGTTCTCCCAATGGGCGAGGCACAACTCGACACAATAGTGAGAGATTCCGGCATTCGCTTGCCGAACGTGCGTTTTTGATGACGGACGGCGACAAAGGGGGCGTACGACTACGGAAAGTACTGGAGTAGTACGCCGGGGGCGACGGCCGTCGGCTGCTCAGGCGTCGGTGTTCGCGGAGTTCTGACGGGCGTTCTCCACGCGCGCGAGGGCGGCGTCGACGGCCGCGTCCTCCTTGGCCTTGTTGGCCCCGCCCTGGGTCTTCACGATCACCCTGATCAGGCCGATGAAGAACACGGCCATGACGACCGGGGGCACGAGCGCCGAGACATAGTCCATGCGTCCAGGGTAGCCAGGGGCCGGTGAACGACCCGGGCGGGGTGTCTCAGCCCGCGGCCAGTTGCTGTGGAGGGTTCGCGGGTGGCGGGGTCGGCTTGCGGCGGGGGAAGACCTCGCCCGGGGTCGGGATGGGACGCGTGGGCTTGGGGGTGGCCGGGGTCGGCGGCTTGGGGGCGGCGGGTCGTTCGGGGCGCTCGGGGCGCTCGGGGCGCTCGGCGGGCTTCTCCGCGGGCCTCTTGGCGGGGTCCTTGGCCGGACCCTTGGCGGAGAACTGAGCCAGACTCTCGGCGGGATCCTTGACCGACCCTCCGGGGAAGCACTGAACCGGGCTCTCGGCCGGACTCTTGACCGACCCCCTGGCGGAGCCATGAACCAGGCTCTCGGAGGCGGCGGAAAGCCCCCCTGGGAGCGCCAGGAGGCGGGTACGGGAGGCCGGGACGGTCGGGGTGGGCACAGTGGTCCGGTGGGACCTACCGCGGGCCAGGCGGGCGCGTACGTCCTGTTCGGCCAGGGCCTGGCAGCGGTCCAGGAGGGTGGCCGCGGCGGGGTTACCGCGCAGGGCGCGGAGTGCGGCCAGGTCGTCGGGGTTCGGGCGGTATCCGGCGCCCAGCGCCTCCTCCAGGAGCGTGAGGTAGCCGGCGACGGTGCCGGGCAGGGCGGCGCGGTACCGGGCGAGGTCGGCCACCAGGAAGGCCCGCAGCCGGGCTCCTTCCCGCATCGCCTCGTCGAGGGACTCGGCGAGGCGGAGGCAGTCCTGGACGTCTTCGGCCGGGGCGGGCGTGGGGTCGAGGGCGAGGGCGAGAGCGCGGCGGAGCACACGCAGCTCCTCCACGCCGAACGCCATGCCGCCGCGGGATCCGTATGGCGTGGGCATGCGGCGACGATACGCGCTAATCAGACAAACTCGACATAAGGGGTGTGGGTGTGGCGCGGTGAGCCACCCGGCCGCTTCACATGCGCGACCCGCTTCACATGCGCGACACGTTCCGCTCGTACACCAACCGCAACCCGACCAGCGTCAGCCACGGCTCGTGCTCGTCGATCACCGAGGACTCCCCGAGCACCATCGGCGCCAGTCCCCCCGTCGCGATGACGGTCACCTCCTCCGGATCGTCCGCCAGCTCCCGGGCCATACGGTTCACCACACCGTCCACCTGGCCCGCGAACCCGTAGATGATGCCCGACTGCATCGCCTCGACCGTGTTCTTGCCGATCACGCTCCGCGGCCGGGCCACCTCGATCTTCCGCAGCTGCGCGCCCTTGACGCCGAGCGCCTCGACGGAGATCTCGATGCCGGGGGCGATGACCCCGCCGACGTACTCCCCGCGCGCGCTGACCGCGTCGAAGGTCGTCGCCGTACCGAAGTCCACGACGATGGCCGGGCCGCCGTACAGCTCGACCGCCGCCACCGCGTTGATGATCCGGTCCGCGCCGACCTCCTTCGGGTTGTCCGTCAGGATCGGCACGCCCGTCTTCACGCCCGGCTCGACCAGGACGGCGGGCACGTCGCCGTAGTAGCGCCGGGTCACCTCGCGCAGCTCGTGCAGGACCGAGGGGACCGTCGCACAGATCGCGATGCCGTCGATGCCGTCGCCCAACTCGTCCCCGAGGAGCGGGTGCATGCCCATCAGGCCCTGGAGGAGCACCGCCAGCTCGTCGGCCGTGCGGCGCGCGTCCGTGGAGATCCGCCAGTGCTCGACGATGTCCTCACCGTCGAACAGGCCCAGAACCGTGTGCGTGTTTCCTACGTCGATCGTGAGGAGCATCGCGACTACTCCGCCTCGCGCAGGTCGAGACCGATGTCCAGGATCGGCGAGGAGTGGGTCAGGGCGCCTACGGCGAGGTAGTCGACGCCGGTGTCCGCGTACGCCTTCGCGTTCTCCAGGGTGAGCCGGCCCGACGCCTCCAGCGCCGCGCGGCCGTGCACGACGGCCACCGCTTCCTCGCACTCGCCCGGCGTGAAGTTGTCCAGCAGGATCAGGTCGGCGCCGGAGTCCACGACCTCGCGCAGCTGGTGCAGGGTGTCGACCTCGACCTCGATCGGTACGTCCGGGAAGGCCTCCCGTACGGCCTTGAAGGCCTGGGTGACGCCGCCCGCGGCGATGACGTGGTTGTCCTTGACCAGGGCCGCGTCGGAGAGCGACATGCGGTGGTTGACGCCGCCGCCGCAGCGCACCGCGTACTTCTCCAGGGAGCGCAGTCCCGGCGTCGTCTTGCGGGTGTCCCGGACCCGCGCCTTGGTGCCGTCCAGTTCGTCCGCCCACGCGCGCGTGGCGGTCGCGATGCCCGACAGGCGGCACAGGAGGTTGAGCGCGCTGCGTTCGGCGGTGAGCAGGTCACGCGTGCGCGTGGTGACCGACAGGAGCTTCTGGCCCTCCGCCACGCGGTCGCCGTCCTCGACGTGCCGCTCGACTTCCAGCTCGTCCGCGCAGACGACCGAGAGGACCGCTTCGGCGACCCTGAGGCCGGCCACGACGCCCGCCTCGCGCGCGGTGAAGTCGGCGGTGGCGACGGCTTCCTCGGGGATGGTCGCGACCGTCGTGACGTCCACGCCGTGGTCGAGATCCTCCTGGATGGCGATGTTGGCGATGTCCTCGACCTCCACGGGGTCGAGTCCGGCGTCGGCCAGGAGCTGTGCGAGCGCGGGGTCGAGCCCGCACTCTTCGTACTCTGCGTATCCCGCGTCGGATTCCGCGCCACAGGCACAGCCGTCGCCGCAGCCGCCGGTCGACGCGAGGGGGAGATCGGGGGTGCTCACTTCTGTCACTGCTCCTGGGGACGGTGCTGCTGCCGGGTCGGGGGGAAGTCTGCGGTGTCCGTGGTGTGTACGGCCAGCGTCCGGTCGGGATTCAGCCGTACGACGATGTGGCGGCGCCATGTCGTGTCGTCGCGCTCGGCGTGGTCCTCGCGCCAGTGGCAGCCGCGGGTCTCCTCGCGCAGCCGGGCGGCGGCGACCAGGACGCGGGCCACGCACAGGAGGTTGGTGGCCTCCCAGGTGTCGACGCCGGGCTCGGCGGTCTTGCCGTTCTCGTCGAGGGCGCCACGGGCCTCGCTGTGCAGCTGCTGGAGGGCGTCCGCGGCGGCGGTCAGGGACCCGGCCGAGCGCAGGACGCCCGCGCCCCGCGTCATGATGCGCTGGACCGCGAACCGGGCCTCGGACGCGAGCAGGGGATGCGCGGGCTTCTCGGGCCGCTCGACCGGTGCGGGCACGCGCGCGTGGAGGCCGTTTTCCGTCCGGCTCGCCGCGATGTCGGCGGCGATGCGCTCGGCGTAGACCAGGCCCTCCAGGAGGGAGTTGGAGGCGAGCCGGTTCGCGCCGTGCACGCCGGTGCAGGCGACCTCGCCGCACGCGTACAGGCCGGGAACGGTGGTCCGGCCGTGGGGGTCGGTGCGGACGCCGCCGGAGGCGTAGTGGGCGGCCGGGGCGATCGGGATGGGCTCGTGGACCGGGTCGATGCCGTGGGCGCGGCAGGCGGCGAGGATCGTCGGGAAACGGTGCTCCCACATGTCGGCGCCGAAGTGCCGGGCGTCGAGGAACATGTGCTCGGCGTCCAGCTCCTGCATGCGCCGCAGGATGCCCTTGGCGACGATGTCCCGGGGGGCGAGTTCGGCGAGTTCGTGCTGCCCGACCATGAAGCGCACACCGCCGGCGTCCACGAGGTGGGCGCCTTCGCCGCGTACCGCCTCGGAGACCAGGGGCTGCTGGCCCTCCGCGTCCGGGCCGAGGAAGAGCACGGTGGGGTGGAACTGGACGAATTCGAGGTCGCTCACCTCGGCGCCCGCGCGCAGGGCGAGCGCCACGCCGTCGCCGGTCGACACCGAGGGGTTGGTGGTCGCCGAGAACACCTGGCCCATGCCGCCGGTCGCGAGGACCACGGCGGGGGCGTGCACGGCGCCCACGCCGTCGTGCTGGCCCTCGCCCATGACGTGCAGGGTTACGCCCGCCGTACGACCGTCGGCGTCCGTCAGGAGGTCGAGAACGAGGGCGTTCTCGATGGTGCGCAGGCCACGCGCGTGTACCGCCTCAACGAGCGCGCGGGAGACCTCCGCGCCGGTCGCGTCTCCGCCGGCGTGCGCGATGCGGCGCCGGTGGTGGCCGCCCTCGCGGGCGAGCTCCAGGGCGCCTTCCTCGGACTCGTCGAAGTGCGCACCGGTCGCGATCAGCCGGCGTACGGCGTCGGGGCCCTCGGTGACGAGGATCCGTACGGCCTCCTCGTCGCACAGGCCCACGCCCGCTACCAGCGTGTCGTCGTGGTGCTGTTCGGGTGTGTCGCCCTCGCCGAGGGCCGCGGCGATGCCGCCCTGCGCCCAGCGCGTGGAGCCGTCGTCGAGGCGGGCCTTGGTGACGACGACCGTCCGCAGGCCGGCCGCCTCGCAGCGCAGGGCGGCGGTGAGGCCGGCGACTCCGGAGCCGACGACCACGACGTCCGCGGAGATGGACCACCCGGGTGCGGGCGCGTGCAGTCGTATGCCGGTGCTGGTCACGAGGCGGCTCCGAAGGTCAGGGGGATGTTGTCGATCAGCCGGGTCGTCCCGACCCGGGCGGCGACGGCGAGGACGGCCTCGCCGGTGAAGTCGTCCTTGACGTCGGTGAAGTCGGACGGGTCCACGAGGGCCAGATAGTCCAGCGCCAGGGGCGGGTTGAGGCGGGCGGCCTCGTCGAGGATCAGGCGGGCGGCCGCGCGGACGGCCGCGGGGCCGCCCGGGGCGGCTTTCGCGACGGCGTGCGCGTCGGCCGCAGCTCGGGACTCCCCTATGGCGCTCAGGGCCTCGGCACGCGCGTGCGTGGCGGGCACTTCGCGCGCCCGCGCGCGGAGCGCCTCCTGTGCCGCGTGCCGGTCGCGGCCCGCGAACAGCGCGCGGGACAGCGCGAGCGCGGTGCGCCGCTCCTCGGACGAGAGGTAGCGGTTGCGGCTGGACAGGGCCAGGCCGTCCTCCTCGCGGACGGTCGGTACGCCGACGATCTCGACGCCGAAGTTCAGGTCCCGCACCATGCGGCGGATCATGGCGAGCTGCTGGGCGTCCTTCTGCCCGTACAGCGCCATGTCGGGGCGCGTGAGGTGCAGCAGCTTGGCGACGACGGTGAGCATGCCGTCGAAGTGGCCGGGGCGCGAGGCGCCCTCCAGCCGCTCTCCCATGGGCCCGGCGCTGATGCGGACCTGGGGCTCGCCGCCCGGGTAGACCTCCTCGACGCCGGGGGCGAACACAGCGTCCGCGCCCGACTCTTCGGCGATCTTGAGGTCGGCGTCCAGGGTGCGCGGGTAGCGGTCGAGATCCTCGCCCTTGCCGAACTGCAACGGGTTCACGAAGACGGTGACGACGACCTCGCCGTCGGGGCCGGCGATCTCGCGAGCGGTACGGATCAGCGTGGCGTGGCCCTCGTGCAGCGCGCCCATGGTCATCACGACGGCTCGGCGGCCGGCACGCGCGCGTGCGTGCAGCGCCGCGGCGGTACGCAGCAGGGCGGCGGTCACCGGGCATCCCCTTCGGCGCCGTCGATCCCGTCAGGCCCGCCCGGGCCATCGGTTCCGTCACGGCCATCGGTTCCGTCAGGGCCGTCGATCCCGTCAGGCCCGTCGGTTCCGTCGGCGAGTACCCCGAGGAGGTCCTCCGCGAGTTCCGGCTTCAGCAGTCCGTGGGCGAGCGCGCGGTCCGCCGTCGCGCGCGCCATCGCCAGGTAGCCGGCGACGGTCTGCGGGGCGTGCAGGCGCAGCTGCTCGACATGGGCCTCGACCGTGCCCGCGTCCCCGCGCGCGACGGGGCCGGTCAGGGCCGCGTCGCCGGAGCGCAGGGCGTTGTCGAGGGCGGCGCCGAGCAGCGGGCCGAGCATCCGGTCGGGGGCCTCGACCCCGGCCGCGCGCAGCAGCTCCAGGGACTGGGCGACCAGCGTCACCAGGTGGTTGGCGCCCAGCGCGAGCGCCGCGTGGTACAGCGGCCGCATCTCCTCGTCGATCCACTCGGGTTCGCCGCCCATCTCGATGACGAGGGCCCCGGCGGCCAGCCGCAGCTGCTCGGGCGCGGTGACGCCGAAGGAGCACCCCGCCAGGCGCTGCACGTCCACGGGAGTGCCGGTGAAGGTCATCGCCGGGTGCAGGGCCAGCGGCAGCGCGCCCGCGCGCAGGGCGGGGTCCAGGACCTTCGCGCCGTACCGCCCGGAGGTGTGCACCAGCAGCTGCCCCGGCCGCACGGCCCCGGTCTCGGCGAGGCCCTCGACGAGACCGGGCAGGGCGTCGTCCGGGACGGTCAGCAGCACCAGGTCGGCGCGCTCCATGACCTCGGCGGGCGGCACGACCGGTACGTCGGGGAGCATCAGCGCGGCGCGCCGCCGGGAGGCGTCGGAGACTCCGGAGACGGCCACCGGGCGGTGCCCGGCGAGTTGCAGGGACGCGGCGAGTGCGGGGCCCACCCGGCCGGCGCCGACGACGCCGACGGAGAGCCGCGCGGGGCGGTCCTGGGTGTCTGGCTGTTGGACTGTACTCACGCGACGGCGGCCTTCCCGTTCCAGTCCGCTCTGGGTACCGGACGATTTCTCGTCATGTTAACGCGATTGGTTCGAGGGGCGTTCGGTTGTCCACAGGCTGTGGGGTTTTCCACAGGCTGCGAGTCCCCCGCGTGAGAGGGCGGAAAATACGGCTCCATGAGCGATACGGCGGAGCAGGTCTCGGACGAAGAGTGGCGCAAGGGACACCGGGAGCGGCGCATCAGCGCCCACCGCGCCTCGAAGCGCGCCTTGGCGCGCCCCGGCTATCTGGGCACGCTGCGGGAGCGTTTGGCGCTGCTGGAACACGTCCCGGACTGCTACGACCTCGACGAACCCTCGGACATCTACGGCGACGGCGTCGTCGAGGCCCTGGAGGAGAAGGTCGCGGGGCTGCTCGGCAAGGAGGCCGCCGCCTTCTTCCCGACGGGCACCATGGCCCAGCAGGTCGCCCTGCGTTGCTGGGCGGGCCGCACCGGCAATCCGACCGTCGCCCTGCACGCGCTGGCCCACCCGGAGGTGCACGAGCGAGGCGCCTTCAGTCAGGTCAGCGGGCTGCGTCCGGTCCGTGTCGGCAGGGAGCCACGGCAGCCCACGGCCGAGGAGGTGCGCGACTTCGAGGAGCCCTTCGGGGCGCTGATGCTCGAACTGCCCCTCAGGGACGCCGGTTTCGTGCTGCCCACCTGGGAGGAGCTCACCGACGTGGTGGAGGCGGCGCACGAGCGTGACGCGGTGGTGCACTTCGACGGCGCCCGCCTGTGGGAGTCCACCGTCCACTTCGGTCGCTCCCTGGACGAGATCGCGGACCTGGCGGACAGCGTCTACGTGTCGTTCTACAAGTCCCTCGACGGCTTCGGCGGCGCCGCCCTCGCCGGTCCGAAGACGCTGGTGGAGGAGGCGAGGGCGTGGCGGCACCGCTACGGCGGCATGGTCTTCCAGCAGTTCCCGACGGCACTGGCCGCCCTCGTCGGCCTGGAGCGTGAGCTGCCCCGGCTGCCCGACTACGTGCGGCACGCGCGCGTGGTGGCCGCCGCGCTGCGCGAGGGGTTCGCGGCGTCCGCGCTGCCGTGGACGCGCGTGCACCCGGCCGAGCCGCACACGAACGAGTTCCAGGTCTGGCTGCCGTACGACGCCGAAGCCGTCTCGGAGGCCGCGATCCGAACGGCCGAGGAGACGGGCACCACGCTCTTCGCCAACGCCTGGTGCGCTCCGGGACCCGGCTTGACCTGGACGGAGGTCGGCGTACGGGCCCCCGGCCTGGAATGGACGGCCGACGACGTCAAGGCGGCGGTCGCGCACTTCGCCTCCCGGGTGGCCGAGGAGGTCAGCGGGTAGAACGGGGCCGCGGACGCAGCCGGGATCGGGCTCCGCGGCTGCCCCGGTGGTCCCGGGTTGTGTCGCCGCCGCGGCTCCGCGTCGGTTGACGACCCCCGTCAATCGACGGCCGCGTTGTCAGTGGCGAGGTGCACCATGAGGGCATGAGCGTGACCATCGACATCGCGGGGCTGCGGCCGGAGAGGGTCGCCGTCGTGACCTCTCCTCTGGCCGAGCTCTGCATGGCGCTGCACGCGTTGTCCGAGCCGGGACACCATCCGGGCCTGCAGGGCTGGGTGACGAGCGTGACCGCGGGGCTCGACCCGCATCTGGCCGACCGGATGTGCGAGGCCGACTTCCTGTGGCGGACGCTGTTCTCGGACCTGTTCCTGCCGGCCGCGGGCATCCCGGGCGGTGCCACGCTCCCCGGCGCGACTCTCGCCGAGGAGCTGGACCTGCTCGACAAGCTGACGGACGAGCAGTTCGTGGACGCGGCGCTCGAGTTCACCTGCGCCCTGCCGTACAGCACGCGCCGGACCACCGCGCTCTCCGACCCCGAGCTGCGCCGGCGGGCGCTGGAGCTGGCCGCCGCGCGCGGGCCACAGCAGGTGCGCTTCAGTGAGCGGCTGCTGGCCGACCCACCGGGAATCCGGGCCTGGCTGAGACAGTTCCTGGAGGACTGCGACGAGGCGTTCTTCGCGCAGACCTGGTCCCGGCTGCGCCACCAGCTGGCCACGGACGCCCGGCACAAGACGGACCTCCTGCGGCGCAGGGGCCTGGCCGAGGCATTGGCCTCGGTGTCGCCGGCGGTGGCGCTCGACGAGTCCGCCGCACGGATCACGGTCGACAAGCTCGGCGACGGCCGTACGGCCACGGGCGGCGGCGGCCTGCTGCTCATCCCCACCAGCTTGGGCTGGCCCCACCTGATGGTCCTGCACCGGTACGACTGGCAGCCGGTGCTGCACTACCCGCTCGGCTCCCCGGAGCTCGCGGCTCCGCCCTCGGTCGAGCAGCTGACGCTGCGGATGGCCGCCCTGTCCCACCCGGTGCGGATGCTGCTGTGCCGCAGCCTGGCCCGCAGCGCGTTCACCACCGGCGAGCTGACCCTGGTGCACGGCATGACCGCCCCCGAGATATCCCGGCACCTGGGCGTCATGAAGAAGGCGGGCCTGATCACCACGCGCCGCCGTGGGCGGTACGTCCTGCACCAGCTGGACGTGACCGTGGTGGCCCGGCTGGGCAGCGACTTCCTGGAAGGGATATTGAGGTAGCCCTCCGAAGCAGCCTTCCGTTGAGGCAGCCCTCCGAGGCAGCCCTCCATTGAGGCAGCCCTCCGGCGACCCGTCAGTCGAACCGGATGTGCCGCAGCCCGACCCGCACCTGCCTGAGCCGCGTCCGCAGCGCGCCCTCGTTGTTCGGGCTGAGCGTGAGCCCGGCCAGGACGGCGATGCGGTCCGCCGTCTTCGGCACGGTCGAGTGGTCGGTCCACAGATGCTCGGCGAACTCCGGCTCGCTCAGCCGCTCCAGGCAGTGATCGAGCTGCCGCACGGCCCAAGTCTCCTTGCGCAGACCCGCGTTCTTCCCGGCGACGTACTGAAGGAGGTGTCCGAAGCCGCGCTCGTGCAGCCGTCTCAGGACGGTCTCGCGCTCGGCGAGGAGCGTGAAGTGCCGTACGTCATGACCCAGTTCGCCCAGCCGGCCGACGGTCTCCTCGAAGCAGACGGAGTCCGTGACGGTCATCGGGGCGATCACCACGCCGTCATGCTTGGTGAGGGCGAGGTCCAGAACCTCGACGACACCCTGCCGCCAGGACGTCAGGTCCTGGAAGTTTCCGCGCAGGTCGGGCGGGAGCATGCGGCGCAGGCCGAAGCCAGCGTGCTCGGGGTCGCAGATGACACTGCCGGGCAGGCGCCGCTGGATCTCATGTGCGGTCTGTGTCTTGCCGCCGCCGAAAGGGCCGTTGATCCACAGGAGCATGCGCAGACCCTAGTGGGCGCCCATTACGTGAAGGTCACGTCCCCGGGCTCAGCCCTGGCCCCCCGCCCGCACCAGCCCCGTCTCGTACGCCAGGACGACCACCTGCACCCGGTCCCGCAGCCCCAGCTTGGTCAGGATGCGGCCCACATGGGTCTTGACCGTCGCCTCGGAGAGCACGAGCCGGGCCGCGATCTCGCCGTTGGACAGTCCCTGGGCGACCAGCACCATGACCTCCCGCTCACGACCGGTGAGCCGCTCCAGCTCCTTGTGCTGGGGCTCCTTGCCGGTGGCGGGCAGCATCGGCGCGAAGCGGTCCAGGAGGCGCCGGGTGGTCGACGGGGCCACGACGGCGTCTCCGCTGTGCACGGAGCGGATGGCGGTCAGGAGCTCGCCGGGCGGTACGTCCTTCAGCATGAAGCCGGAGGCGCCCGCCTTCAGCCCCGAGAAGGCGTACTCGTCGAGGTCGAAGGTGGTCAGGATCAGCACCTTCGGCGGGTTGGGCCCCGAGCAGATGCGGCGGGTGGCCTCCACGCCGTCGAGCTTCGGCATGCGGACGTCCATCAGCACCACGTCCACAGTGGTCGCCCGCAGCACCTCGAGGGCCTCGACACCGTCGCCCGCCTCCGCGACGACCTCCATGTCCGGCTGGGCGGCAAGCACCATCCGGAACCCGGTGCGCAGCAGCACCTGGTCGTCGACGAGCATCACGCGGATCGTCATCGGGGGTCCTCTTCCATGTCCGTCTTCGGGGCCGTTACAGGTGTCAACAAGGTGTGTGCGTCGGCGTCAGTGCGCGGGTTTGAGCGGGAGCAGGGCGCTGATGCGGAATCCTCCGCCCGGGCGCGGCCCCGCGTCCAGGGTGCCGCCGACCATGCCGACCCGCTCGCGCATGCCGATCAGGCCGTGGCCGGCGCCGTCGACGCCGCCCTCCTCGTACAGCTCGTGCGGGGCGCCCTTGCCGTCGTCCTCCACGAGGAGACCGAGTCCGTCGTCGAAGTAGACCAGGCGGACGCTGGCGCCCGCGTCGGGCCCGCCGTGCTTGCGCGTATTGGTCAGCGCCTCCTGCACGATGCGGTACGCGGTGAGCTCGACGCCGCTGGGCAGCGGGCGCGGGGTGCCCTCGATCTTGAAGTCGACGGGCAGCCCGGAACGGCGGCACTGCTCGACGAGGTCCTCGATCTGCTCGACGTCGGGCTGCGGGACGTACTCGCCGCCCTCCTGGTGCTCGCCGGTGCGCAGGACACCCAGCAGGCGGCGCATCTCGGCGAGGGCCTGGCGGCCGGTGGAGGAGATCGTCTCCAGGGCCTTCTTCGCCTGGTCGGGGGCGGCGTCGAGGACGTAGGCGGCGCCGTCGGCCTGGACCACCATCACCGACACGTTGTGCGCGACGACGTCGTGCAGCTCGCGCGCGATCCGGGCGCGCTCGGCGGCGACCGCGACTTTGGACTGCGCCGCGCGCTCCTTCTCCAGGCGCGCGGCCCGCTCCTCCAGCTCCGCGAAGTAGGCGCGGCGGGTGCGGATCGAGTCGCCGAGCACCCAGGCCAGCGCGAACGGCACCGTCTGGAAGATCACTATCGCGATGTTGCCCAGCGCGCTCGTGTCGTCGTTCGGCCAGCGCGACTGTGCCACGAGGGCCGCGCACAGGCCGGTGGCCAGGGAGAGCCGGGAGGCCCAGCGGGCGCCCGTCGCGGCCACGGTGTAGACGATCACCAGCAGGGCGAAGTCCGCGGCCCTGGTCTCGACGTCCAGCGCGACCTGCGCCACGCCGAGCCCGATGGCCAGCAGCAGCATCTTCTCCGGCATGCGCCGGCGCAGCGCGATCACCAGGCACAGCAGAAGGACGATCGGGACGACCACCGCCTCGGAGTCGGACCCCCGGGACTCCTGACGGGCGGTCTCGCTCACCACCGAGATCCCGAGGAGGAAGACGGCCCAGAAGCTGTCCAGCCATGTCGGATGCCTGCGGAGGAAGTCGTAGAGGCGCTGCACGTAACCCAGCGTAGGGACGTGTGATGCGTGCAGGGGTCAACCGGAGGGCCGATCCGTACCCCGCCCGCATACTCCGCAAGGTGGAGGCTCCGTTCCTCTGTGTGCCTAACCTGGCCGCGTGACGGAGGACGAAGCATGCGTGTGGCTCGGCTGGCGGGCGGCGGCGGAAGCCGCGCTGTACGGGCCGGACGGCTTCTATCGCGGGCCCGAGGGGCCGGCCGGGCACTTCCGTACGTCGGTGCACGCCTCGGCGCTGTTCGCCGAGGCCGTGGCCCGGTTGCTGTGCCGGGTCGACGAGGCGCTGGGGCGGCCGGAGGCGCTCGCCTTCGTCGACATGGGCGCGGGGCGGGGCGAGCTGGTCGCCGGGGTGCTGGCCGCGCTGCCCGCCGAGGTGGCCTCCCGCGCGCGCGGGTACGCCGTCGAGATCGCCGATCGCCCGGAGGGCCTCGATCACCGGATCGAGTGGTCGGCCGAGCCCCCGCGGGGCGTCACCGGGCTGCTGTTCGCCAAC
Source organism: Streptomyces sp. NPDC050619 (assembly GCF_040654815.1). Lineage (NCBI taxonomy): Bacteria > Bacillati > Actinomycetota > Actinomycetes > Kitasatosporales > Streptomycetaceae > Streptomyces > Streptomyces sp. NPDC050619. Next base: position 48,886 of record NZ_JBFAIR010000032.1, read on the forward strand.
GAGTGGCTGGACAACGTCCCCGTGGAGGTCGCCGAGGTGGACTCCGCGGGCGTGCCGCGGCTGGTGCTCGTCCGGGAGGACGGGCGGGAGCGGCTCGGGGAGCCCGTCTCCGGCGCGCAGGCGCAGTGGCTCGCGCGGTGGTGGCCGCTGCCGGGCGAGGAGGGACTGCGGGCGGAGATCGGTCTGCCCAGGGACGAGGCGTGGGCGTCGACGGTCTCGGCGCTCGACCGGGGGCTCGCCGTCGCCGTCGACTACGCGCACACCGCGCACGCGCGCCCGCCCTTCGGTACGCTCACCGGCTTCCGTCAGGGGCGTGAGACGGCGCCCGTGCCGGACGGCTCCTGCGACATCACGGCGCATGTGGCACTGGACGCCTGCGCGCTCCCCGGCGCGCGCCTGCTGCCGCAGCGCGAGGCACTGCGCACCCTGGGCATCACGGGCGCACGCCCCCCGCTCGCCCTGGCGTCCACACAGCCCGCGCAGTACCTACGCGCCCTCGCGAGCGCCTCAGAGGCCGCCGAGCTGACCGCGGCGGGCGGACTCGGCGACTTCGGCTGGCTGCTCCAGCCGGTCGGCCTCGACGGCCTACTTGTCGATGTCCCCGACCACGAAGAACAGTGACCCCAGGATCGCCACCATGTCCGAAACCAGCGTCCCGGGCAGCAGCTCCACCAGCGCCTGGATGTTGTTGTACGAGGCGGAGCGCAGCTTCAGCCGGTACGGGGTCTTCTCGCCCTTGCTGACGAGGTAGTAGCCGTTGATGCCGAGCGGATTCTCGGTCCACGCGTACGTGTGGCCCTCGGGTGCCTTCAGGACCTTCGGGAGCCGCTGGTTGATCGGACCGGGCGGCAGCTCGGCGAGCCGGTCGAGGCAGGCGTCGGCGAGGTCGAGGGCGATGTGCGTCTGCTCCAGGAGGACCTCGAAGCGGGCGAGACAGTCGCCTTCCTGCCGGGTGACGACCTTGAGGGTGTCCTGAAGCTCCCCGTAGGCGAGATACGGCTCGTCCCGGCGCAGGTCGAAGTCGACGCCCGAGCCGCGCGCGATCGGCCCGCTCACGCCGTAGGCGTGCACGGCCTCCGGTGTGAGCGCGCCCACGCCCCGGGTGCGCCCCCGGAAGATCTCGTTGCCGAGCACCAGATCGTCGAAGCGGTCCATGCGGGAGCGCACTGCGGCGACGGCGGCACGCGCGCGTGCGGACCAGCCGGCCGGCAGGTCCTCCTTGAGGCCGCCGACACGGTTGAACATGTAGTGCATACGGCCGCCGGAGACCTCCTCCATGACGTTCTGGAGGACCTCGCGCTCCCGGAACGCGTAGAAGACCGGCGTGATGCCGCCCAGCTCCAGGGGATACGACCCCAGGAACATCAGGTGGTTCAGGACCCGGTTCAGCTCGGCGAGCAGCGTGCGCGTCCACACCGCGCGCGTGGGGACCTCCATGCCGAGCATCCGCTCCACGGCGAGGACCACGCCCAGCTCGTTCGAGAAGGCCGACAGCCAGTCGTGGCGGTTGGCGAGCATGATGATCTGGCGGTAGTCGCGGGCCTCGAACAGTTTCTCCGCGCCGCGGTGCATATAGCCGATCACCGGCTCCGCGCGCATGATGCGCTCCCCGTCCAGGACGAGGCGGAGCCGCAGCACGCCGTGCGTGGACGGGTGCTGGGGGCCGATGTTGAGCACCATGTCGGTGCTCTCCGCGGCGCCGCCGATACCGACCATGGTCTCCGTCGTAGGAGTCATGGACCCAGTCTCCCCTACGTACGCTGGCCGTATGGAGACGGGGAGCACGCAGAACACGGGGACCGCGGGGGACGAACCGGTCTGGACCGGGCTTCCGCGGAGGTTGCTGACCATGCGACGGCTGTTGCTGGTGGTGTGGCTGGGGCTGCTGGCCGTCGCCATCGGGCTGCTGCTGGGGCTGACGGCAGGCCCGGTCTGGGCCGTCTTCGCGCTGCTGCCGCTGGCCCTGATGGCGTGGGGCTGGGTGCTGCTCGGCCGCAACTGGCGCTCCTGGCGGTACGCCGAGCGCGCCGACGACCTGCTGATCAGCCGGGGCGTGCTGTGGCAGGAGGAGACCGTGGTGCCGTACGGCCGGATGCAGCTGGTCGAGGTCACCTCGGGGCCCGTCGCGCGCCGCTTCCGGCTGGCCGGCGTGCAGCTGCACACGGCGGCCGCGGCGACCGACGCCACCATCCCCGGCCTCGATCCGGCCGAGGCGGAACGGCTGCGCGACCGGCTCACCGAGCTCGGCGAGGCCCGATCGGCGGGGCTGTGACGGCGCCGGGCGTCGAGGGCGACGTACCCGAGAAGCCGCCCCTCATCGAGCGGCGGCTGCACCCCGTGACGCCGCTCAGGCGAGCGTGGGCGCCGATCGCCGTGATCATCGGCTGGGCGGCGCACGATCCGAACCAGACGCAGGAGCAGCTGACCCGGCTGACCACGGCCACCCTGCTGATCGGCCTCGCCGTGTTCGTCCCGGCCGCGGCCCTCTACGGCTTTCTGACCTGGTGGTTCACCCACTTCGCGGTGACCGAGTCGGAACTGCGCATCCGTACCGGTCTGCTGTTCCGGCGCACCGCGCACATCCGCCTCGAGCGGATCCAGGCCGTCGACGTCACCCGGCCGCTGCTCGGGCGGGTCGCGGGTGTCGCGAAGCTCAAACTCGACGTCGTCGGCACGGACAAGAAGGACGAGCTCGCCTTCCTGGGCGAGGACGAGGCGCGTGCGCTGCGCGCGGAACTCCTCGCGCGCGCCGCCGGTTTCGCGCCCGAGACCGCGCACGAGGTGGGCGAGGCGCCGTCCCGCGAGCTGCTGCGCGTGCCGCCGGGCGTCCTCGCCGTCTCGTTGCTGCTGACCGGCGCGACCTGGGGCACGCTGGCCGCCGCGCTGGTCGTACCGTCCGTGCTGTGGCTGGCCACCGAAAGCGTGTGGACGGTCCTCGCGACCGCGCTGCCGCTGCTGGGCGCGGCGGGCGCGAGCAGTGTGGGGCGGTTCGTCGGCGAGTACGACTGGACGGTGGGCGAGTCGCCGGACGGGCTGCGCATCGACCACGGGCTGCTGGACCGTTCGCACGAGACGGTGCCACCGGGGCGCGTGCAGACCGTACGGATCGTGGAGCCGCCGCTGTGGCGCAGGCGCGGCTGGGTGCGGGTGGAGCTGGACGTGGCGGGATCGTCCAACTCCGTGCTGCTGCCGGTCGCTCCACGGGAGGTCGCCGAATCGGTCGTCGCGCGCGTGCTGCCCGGGGTGACCGTGCCACCCCTGTCGGCACTGTCCCGCCCGCCGGGGCGGGCGCGGTGGTGCGTGCCGGTGTGGTGGCGGGGCAACGGACTCGTCGTCACCGACGCGGTGTTCGCGGCCCGGCACGGGCTGCTGCGGCGGAGCCTGTCGCTCGTACCGCACGCGAAGGTGCAGAGCGTGCGGCTCGCACAAGGGCCCTGGCAGCGCGTCTGGCGAGTCGCCGACGTGCACGTGGACACGGGGGCCAACAAGACCGTGACAGCGCGGCTACGGGACGCTCAGGAGGCCGCGAAGCTGCTGCGCGGGCAGGCGGAGAGGTCCCGGACGGGACGGAAGGACGCGCGACCGGACCGCTGGATGGCGTCCTAGCCGTGGGGTCCAAGCCATGGGGTCCAAGCCGCGCCAGCGCTACGAAACCGCGCTCCGCAGCCCCTGTACGTCGATCTGCTCCGTCTCGTCGTGAGCCGTCAGGTCGATCACCTGGCCGACGCCCCGCGACTCCTCGTCCGCCGGCTTGAACTGGGCCTCGGACTCGGCCTTGTGGAGGGCGAGCGCCTCCTGGCCCACCACATCGGCGAGGTCCTCGTTCTGCACGGCCTCCAGGGCGGCCGGCCCGGCCTCCTGCTTCGCACCGAAGAAGTCGAAGCCGCCCTCGACCGCGGGACGCCGCGCGGGCGTCGGCGGTACGACCGCCACCGCGGTCGGCGCGATGAAGTGCCCGGTGGGCTGCCGGGCGGGCTGGAGCGCCTTGGCCGAAGTGATGGCGGTCGCGCGCTCATGCCCGTCGACCGCCTTGGGCTTCCCCTGCGCCTCGTCCTCCGGCGCGGCCTCCGCTGGTGCGGCGGCGGCCTCGGCCGGGGCGGAATCCGCCTGCACCGCCTCTACCGACTTCACCGGCTCGCCCTTCGCGGCCCCGGCCCCGTTCACACCCGACGTACCGTCACCATTCGGGGAGCCGTCGCCCTTCGAGGAACCGTCGCCTTTCGGAGAACCATCGCTCTGAGGCGAAGCGTCGCTTTCCACGTCGAACTTCTTCAGCGCCGCCCCCGCCCGCCGGAACAGCTTGGAACCGTCCGGCGAGAAGATTGCCGGAACCGTTGATTCCTCTTCCGCCGCGGCCACCTCCGCACCCGCGTCGGCCCCCGCCTCCTCCGCCTTCACTTCCACGGACTCGACCGGCGCCGGCAGCAACTCGCGCGTCGCCGGAGCCGACGCCTCTATCTCCAGCAGTCGGCGGCCCTCCAGGGCGCTCGCCCGCTCGGTCTCCGCCGTGGCGTACCGACGCAGCAGCGCCGCGTGTTCGTTGCGCAGGCCCGCCAGTTCCGTGCGCTTCGCCCGCAGCCGCTGTTCCAGCTTGACGCGCACCTCGCGCGACTCCTCCAGGTCGGTCTCCAGTTCGGCGACCCGCTCCTCGTTGCGCCACTCGTCGCTCGCACGCGCGCGCGTGAGGTCGGCGACCTGCTTGCCCGCCTGCGTGTCCCAGCGGCGCATGACGACCGCACCGACGACCGCCGTCGCCGCGGCGGCCGCGGCCAGACCACGAAGCACCGTCTGCTCCGTGAACACCCAGGGGCCGAGCGCGCAGACGAAAGAGACGCCGGCTATCGCCGACGGGGGCAGCAGCCTGTGCAAGGGCGGGGAATGGCGGTGACGTCCACGTGGCATGGCCAGAAACTTACCGCGCGTAGGGGAATCATGGTGCCCCGCCCCACAAAAACCCAGCCATCCCGATGCCTTCACGCGCCATCAGGAATCGGATCCGCCGCAGAATTCGACAGGAATGGCAAGAACGACAGGAAACACAAGATCATTTTCAGCGGTCGCTCAGCCGCCCGCTGATCCACTGGAGCGTCGCCGGAATCTCCCGCCGCCAGGTGTTGAAGTTGTGCCCGCCGCTTTCGAGGATGATCGACGAGATCCGCGTCAGCCCGGTGTCCTTCACCCGCTCTATGAACTTCAGGGTGTCCTTGTGGTTGGACTCGCCGATCTTGCTGCTGGTGACGAGCAGTGAAGTGTCGGGGGCGGGCATGTGCTTGAGGTACCACCACAGGTTCGCGCGGTCGCGCACCCGCCTGTCGCCGTGGAAGAGGTCGCCCGTGGTGGGGTCGACGGGCGCGTCGTAGTACGCCGACAGGCCCGCCCCGGCGGCGTACACCCCGGGGTGGTGCATGGCGAGCTTCAGCGCGCAGTAGCCGCCCGTGGAGTCGCCGATGATGCCCCAACTGCCGGGCTTTTTGCCCACCCTGTAGTGCGCGAGTACGGCGTCGGGCAGGTCCCTGGCGAAGAACGACTCGGTCTGCGGGCCGCCCGGGATGTCCACGCACTCCGTGTCCCGCGGCGGCGCCACCGTCGGCCGGAGCATCACCAGGATCATCGGCTGCATACGGCCGTCCTTGGCGAGGTCCGAAGCCGTGCGCGGGTACTGAAGCTTGTCCACCAGCGCCAGAGCCGTACCCGGATAACCGGTCAGGACGACGGCCGCGGGAAACGTCCGGGTGCGATACCGCGACTGGAAGTACTCCGGCGGCAGATACACGTACGCGCGCGTGGCGATGTGCGTCGTACGGCCCGTGATCTCGACCTGCTGGATCCGGCCGCCGGACCGCGGCGGGAAACTGCCGGCGTCCTTCACCCGCCGCGTGTCGATCACCTGAAGAGGGCCGCCGGAACCGACGCGCCCGGTGTGGTCGACGACCACTCCCTGGTCGGTCTCCTGCCCGAAGAGGTCCGCCCAGGAGGCGTAGAAGCCGAAGGCCTGGTTGGCGGCCAGCCCCAGCGACAGGAAGAGCGCCAGTTGAGTGGCGAGCAGGAGGCCGACGCGTCCGCCGACGGCCCGCCAGTTCCGCCGCGCCAGCCGCGGCCACAGCCATACCGTGCCGACGAACAGCAGTACGGCGGACAGGACCGCCAGTACCAACACCTTGTTGCTCGTGAGACCCATGGGTCGCTTTCTGCCTGCCAGGACTTGTCCGGGACTTTCCTCAGCCTTTGAACCGGTTTTGAGAAGGTGAGTGAACCGGCACCTCCAAGACACCGTCCTAGAGGGCGCAATGTCGCCGGATGCCCGAATCGGCACCGGATTCAAGGTCTCTCGCAAGAACTACGGGATGCGATGTCTGTCAGGACAGATGAGGAAATGTCGGGCTCGGTTCCGACCCGATCACACCGAGTGGGGCGGGTCATCCGTGGTCCGCGGCCCGAGGCTGTCCCCGCCCTCGTCGGCAGAGCCTGTGCCCTCGTGGGCCTCCTGGACATCGCCGCGGGCGTCTTCCCACGCTTCAGGCACAGCCGTATGCACACCATGGCCGAGGTGCTGCCCGGCGCGCTCGGCCCGTTCGCGGCCGCGCTCTCGCTCAGCGCCGGCGTCCTGTTGCTGCTGCTCGCCCACGGCCTCAAGCGCGCCAAGCGCCGGGCCTGGCGCTTGGCGCTGGTACTGCTCCCGGCGGGGGCAGTGGCCCAGTTCACGTACCGCCACTCGCCCGTGGGGGCGCTGATCTCGCTCGCCCTGCTCGTCCCACTGCTGCGCCACCGCGACCAGTTCGCGGCGCTGCCCGACCCGCGCAGCCGGTGGCGCGCGCTCGCCAACTTCGTCCTCATGGGCGCCGGTTCCCTCGTCCTCGGACTGATCATCGTCAGCGTCCACTCGAGGCACATGGTCGGCGATCCGAGCGTGGCCGATCGCATTACGCACGTCCTGTACGGCCTGTTCGGCTTCGAGGGCCCGGTCGACTACCAGGGCCCCACGTCATGGACCGTCGCCGTCTCCCTGGGCGCCCTGGGCCTGCTCACCGCCATCACCACGATCTACCTGGCCTTCCGGCCCGAGCACCCGGCCGCGCGGCTGACCCAGGAGGACGAGAGCAGGCTGCGGGCGCTGCTGGACAAGCACGGCGGCCGCGACTCCCTCGGCCACTTCGCACTGCGCCGCGACAAGGCAGTCGTCTTCTCGCCCAGCGGCAAGGCGGCGGTGACCTACCGCGTCGTGTCCGGCGTGATGCTCGCCAGCGGTGACCCGATCGGCGACGTGGAGGCCTGGCCGGGCGCCATCGAGCGCTTCATGGACGAGGCCAGAGCCCACTCCTGGACCCCCGCCGTCATGGGCTGCTCCGAGACCGGCGGCGAGGTCTGGACCCGCGAGACCGGTCTCGACGCCCTCGAACTGGGCGACGAGGCGGTGGTGGACGTCGCGGATTTCTCCCTCGCCGGCCGCGCGATGCGCAATGTCCGCCAGATGGTCAAGCGCATCGAGCGGGCCGGTTACGAGACCCGGGTACGACGCGTCCGTGACATCGGCGAGGCCGAGCTGGAGCGGATCCGCCGCGCCGCCGACGACTGGCGCGGCACCGACACCGAACGCGGTTTCTCCATGGCCCTGGGCCGCATCGGCGACGCCGCCGACGGCGACTGCCTCATCGCCACGGCCCACAAGGCGGACGACCGGCCGGGGGCGTACGGCGACCTCAAGGCGATCCTCCACTTCGTGCCGTGGGGCACGGACGGCGCCTCCCTGGACCTGATGCGGCGCGACCGCTCGGCCGACCCGGGCATGAACGAGCTGCTGATCGTGGCGGCCCTCCAGGCGGCCCCCCGCCTCGGCATCACGCGCATGTCGCTCAACTTCGCGATGTTCCGCTCGGCACTGGCGCGCGGCGAGAAGATCGGCGCGGGCCCGGTGCTGCGCGCCTGGCGGGGGCTGCTGGTCTTCCTCTCCCGGTGGTTCCAGATCGAGTCCCTGTACAAGTTCAACGCCAAGTTCCAGCCCCGCTGGGAGCCCCGCTTCGTCGTCTACCGCGCCTCCGGCGACCTGCCGCGCATCGGCTTCGCCGCGATGCAGGCGGAAGGCTTCGTCAACCTCGCCCTCCCGCTGCCGCGCTTCCTGCGCCGCCGTACGGCCGCCCGGCGCGCGTGTGCCCACCAGGCGGCGGAACGCACGGTCCGGGCGGCCTGACGCGGACTGGCGGCATCTTCCGGTCCCGCGCTGGGCCTACGCTGAACGTATGAGCACGAAGAGCGCACGCGGGCGCGTCGCGGGCCTTCCGGACTGGGACCGCTGTGCGGTCATGGGGGTCGTGAACGTGACTCCCGACTCCTTCTCCGACGGCGGCCGCTGGTTCGACACGACGGCCGCCGTCAAGCACGGCCTCGAACTGGTCACCGAGGGGGCCGACCTGGTCGACGTCGGCGGCGAGTCCACCCGACCGGGCGCCACCCGCGTCGACGAGGCCGAGGAACTCAAACGCGTCATCCCCGTCGTGCGCGGCCTCGCCTCCGAGGGCGTCACCGTCTCCGTCGACACCATGCGCGCCCGTGTCGCCGAACAGGCCCTCGCGGCCGGCGCCGCCCTCGTCAACGACGTCAGCGGCGGCCTCGCCGACCCCGCGATGATCCCCGTCGTCGCCTCCGTGGGCGCCCCCTTCGTCGTCATGCACTGGCGCGGCTTCCTGGAGGGCGGCAACGTCAAGGGGGTGTACGACGACGTCGTCACCGAAGTCGTCGACGAACTGCACGCGCGCGTGGAGGCCGTCCTGGCCGGCGGTGTCGCCGCCGACCGCATCGTCGTCGACCCCGGCCTCGGCTTCTCCAAGGACGCCGAGCACGACCTCACGCTCCTCGCCCACCTCGACCGTCTGCTCGGCCTCGGCCACCCGCTGCTCGTCGCCGCCTCCCGCAAGCGGTTCCTCGGTCGCGTGCTGGCCGGCCCGGGGAGCGCGCCGCCGCCCGCGCGCGAGCGCGACGCGGCCACGGCCGCCGTCTCCGCACTCGCGGCGCAAGCCGGCGCATGGGCGGTGCGCGTCCACGAGGTCCGCGCGACGGCGGACGCGGTACGGGTCGCACGCGCCGTGCACGGAGCGCGTGTCGCGGACACGGACCTCGCCGGCGATGGCGCAGAAGGAGCCCGGTGAGCGCCCCCCACACCGATGTCGAAGCGGTCGAACTCGCCAACACCGCCTTCTACGAGGCAATGGAGCGCGGCGACTTCGATGAGGTGTCCTCGCTCTGGCTCACCCCTACCGACCTGGGCGTCGACGAGACGTACCACGACCCGGCCGACACCGGCGTGGTCTCCTGCGTGCACCCCGGCTGGCCCGTGCTCACCGGCCGCGGCGAGGTCCTCAGGTCGTACGCCCTGATCATGGCGAACACCGACTACATCCAGTTCTTCCTCACCGACGTGCATGTGTCCGTCACCGGCGACACCGCCCTGGTGACCTGCACCGAGAACATCCTCAGCGGCGGCCCCGCCCCCGAGGGCGGCGAGGAACTCGGCCCGCTCGTCGGCCAGCTGGTGGTCGCCACGAACGTGTTCCGCCGCACACCCGCCGGCTGGAAGCTCTGGTCCCACCACGCCTCTCCGGTTCTGGCCGAAACCGATGAGGAGGAAGGCGACGACACACCCGCCTGAGTGGGTAGGCGACTCCTGCAAGTGGTTGGAATCACGAACCCGTGGGTAGGGGCGGCTACCAGCCCGTGAGCCGCCGGGTTCCCCAGGGGAAACATACGGTGAAACCTCCTGACCCCGGCTCGGGCACGCGCCCCCGCGGCCCGGCCCTGTCGGTGCCCGCAGGTAGATTCGTTCGAGGCCGGTGTGCCGCCCCCACGCGGTACGAACCGGCCGTCACCGACGATTGCAGGAGTGATTCGCGTGGATCGTGTCGCGCTGCGCGGCCTCAAGGCCCGCGGGCACCACGGCGTGTTCCCCAAGGAGCGCGAGGAGGGCCAGACCTTCATCGTGGACCTGGTCCTGGGCCTGGACACCCGGCCCGCCGCCGCCGACGACGACCTGGCGAAAACCGCCCACTACGGCATCGTGGCGGAGGAGGCGGTCGCCGTCGTCCAGGGCGAGCCCCTCAACCTCATCGAAACGCTCGCCGAACGCATCGCCCAGGCCTGTCTGAAGCACGAAGGGGTCCAGGAGGTCGAGGTCTGCGTCCACAAACCGGACGCCCCGATCACGGTCCCCTTCGACGACGTGACCGTCACCATCACCCGGAGCCGAGTATGACTGCCTCGTTCGCCAAGGGTCACAGCGATCCGACCGTACAGCCGGTACCCGCCTCCGTCGTCGAGAAGGTCGACGCCGCCGACACCACCCTGCAGAATCCGAAACAGGCCGTGATCTCCCTCGGCGCCAACCTCGGCAACCGTCTGGAGACGCTCCAGGGAGCCATCGACGCCCTCGAGGACACCCCGGGCGTCCGCGTCAAGGCGGTCTCCCCGGTGTACGAGACTCAGCCGTGGGGCGTCGAGCCCGGCAGCCAGCCCTCGTACTTCAACGCGGTGGTGGTCCTGAAGACGACGCTTCCCCCGTCCTCCCTGCTGGAGCGGGCGCACGCGATCGAAGAGGCCTTCCACCGGGTACGGGACGAGCGCTGGGGCGCCCGCACCCTCGACGTCGACATCGTCGCGTACGCCGACATCGTCACCGACGACCCGCACCTCACCCTCCCTCACCCGCGCGCCCACGAACGCGCCTTCGTCCTCGCCCCCTGGCACGATCTGGAGCCCGCCGCACAGTTGCCCGGGCGCGGTGAGATCGCCGGCCTCCTCGACATCGTCACCCGCGAAGGCGTAGAACCCCGCAAGGACCTGGAACTCCGGCTGCCCGAGTAGCCGTTAAGGTCAAGACGACCACTGAGTCCGGGGAGTTGAAGGGACACCGTGAGAGAACTGCGTATCAGGGTGCTGGCGGGCGTTTTCGTCGTCGCCGGGATCCTGTCCTGGGCGGGCGCCCGCCTGTGGAACTCGATCGGGACGCTCCCCAGGGTCCCCCTGGCCGCCCCGATCGTCCTCGCCCTGATCGCAACGGTGCTGCTGTCCACGGCGCTCTCGATCCGCGCCCGCCTCAAGGCCCAGCGCGAGCGGCGCCCCGAGGCCAAGGGCGTCGACCCGCTGATGGCGGCCCGCGCGGTCGTTTTCGGACAGGCCAGCGCGCTGGTCGCCGCCCTGGTGTCCGGCATGTACGGCGGCACCGGCGTCTTCCTTCTGGAGTCCCTCGACATCCCCGCCCGCCGCGACCAGGCGATCTACGCCGGCTTCTCGGTCCTGGCCGGCATCGCCGTGATAGCGGCCGCCATCTTCCTGGAGCGCGTCTGCAAGCTCCCGGAGGACGACGAACACAACGGCAACGGCGCGGGGGCGGCTCCGGCGGCGTGAGGCGTATCGCGCCGGACGGCGTCAGCGGGCCATGATCAGGCTCATCGCCTCGTTGCGCGTCGCGGGATCACGCAACTGGCCACGCACCGCCGACGTTATGGTCTTCGCCCCGGGCTTGCGGACTCCCCGCATCGACATGCACATGTGCTCGCACTCGACGACGACGATCACCCCGCGCGGCTCCAGAATCTCCATCAGGGAGTCGGCGATCTGCGTGGTGAGCCGTTCCTGCACCTGAGGCCGGCGAGCGTAGACGTCCACCAGCCGGGCCAGCTTCGACAGACCCGTGATCTTGCCATCGGTCGACGGGATGTACCCGACATGGGCGACTCCGACGAACGGCACCAGATGATGTTCACAGCTGCTGAGGACCTCGATGTCCTTCACCAGCACCATCTCGTCGTGCCCGAGGTCGAACGTGGTCGTCAGCACGTCCTCGGGCCGCTGCCACAGCCCCGCGAATATCTCCCGGTACGCCCGCGCCACCCGCGCCGGCGTCTCCCGCAGACCCTCGCGGTCGGGGTCCTCGCCGACCGCGATCAGCAGTTCGCGTACGGCGTTCTCGGCGCGCTTCTCGTCGAAGTCGCCGATCGTGCCCTCGCCGTCCAGCGTCACGGGGTCGGTCATGTGGTGCCTCGTTCCTGTTCTGTCTCGCATAGGCATACGAAAATGCCGCGCCCCCCAGGCTAGAACCTGGGGGGCGCGGCATCCATTCCGGGCCTGGTGAGGTCACCGGGGCCCTGGAGCCGTCCGGAGTGTCAGCTTTCCGGGCGCTCCTCGGGAGCCGGCTCGGCCGCCGGGGCGGGCTCCGCCGCGGTGGCCTTCGCGGTGCTGATCGCCGGCGTCGCGCCATTGGCACCGTTCGTCAGTGACAGCTCCCTGGGGGAAAGCACCGGCGGACGGGTGGACGGCGTACGGCGGGAGGAGCCCGTCCAGGCGGGCCTGGGCGGACGCTTGACGATGGGAGCGAAGATCTCGGCGATCTGCTCCTTGCCCAGCGTCTCCTTCTCCAGCAGCTGAAGGACCAGGTTGTCGAGAACGTCTCGGTTCTCGACCAGGATCTCCCAGGCCTCGTTGTGCGCGGTCTCGATGAGCTTCTTGACCTCTTCGTCGACCAGCGCGGCGACCTCTTCCGAGTAGTCGCGCTGGTGAGCCATCTCACGTCCAAGGAACGGCTCCGTGTTGTCGCCGCCGAACTTGATGGCGCCAAGACGCTCGGTCATGCCGTACTGCGTGACCATCGCGCGGGCCGTTGCGGTGGCCTTCTCGATGTCGTTCGCAGCGCCGGTCGTCGGGTCGTGGAAGACCAGCTCCTCGGCCGCGCGGCCGCCCAGCATGTAAGCCAGCTGGTCCAGCATCTCGTTGCGCGTCGTGGAGTACTTGTCCTCGTCCGGCAGCACCATCGTGTAGCCGAGCGCACGGCCTCTCGACAGGATCGTGATCTTGTGGACCGGATCGGAGTTCGGGGAAGCCGCCGCGACCAGGGCGTGGCCGCCCTCGTGGTACGCGGTGATCTTCTTTTCCTTGTCCGACATGATCCGGGTCCGCTTCTGCGGGCCCGCCACGACACGGTCGATCGCCTCGTCGAGCATGTTGTTGTCGACCAGCTTCTTGTTGCTGCGCGCCGTCAGGAGCGCGGCCTCATTCAGCACGTTCGCCAGGTCCGCACCGGTGAATCCCGGTGTACGGCGGGCGACCGCCGACAGGTCGACGTCAGGTGCGACCGGCTTGCCCTTCTGGTGAACCTTGAGGATCTCCAGACGGCCCTGCATGTCCGGACGGTCGACCGCGATCTGGCGGTCGAAGCGGCCGGGACGCAGCAGCGCCGGGTCGAGGATGTCCGGACGGTTCGTGGCGGCGATGAGAATCACACCGCCCTTGACGTCGAAGCCGTCCATCTCGACGAGGAGCTGGTTCAGGGTCTGCTCCCGCTCGTCGTGACCGCCGCCGAGGCCGGCGCCGCGATGGCGGCCGACCGCGTCGATCTCGTCGACGAAGACGATCGCCGGAGCGTTCGCCTTGGCCTGCTCGAACAGGTCACGGACTCGGGAGGCACCGACACCGACGAACATCTCGACGAAGTCGGAACCGGAGATCGAGTAGAAGGGGACGCCCGCCTCACCCGCGACAGCACGCGCGAGAAGGGTCTTGCCGGTGCCGGGAGGGCCGTACAGCAGTACGCCCTTGGGGATCTTGGCGCCGACGGCCTGGAACTTCGCCGGTTCCTGGAGGAACTCCTTGATCTCGTGGAGCTCCTCGACGGCCTCGTCCGAGCCTGCGACGTCCGAGAACGTCGTCTTCGGGGTGTCCTTGGTGATGAGTTTCGCCTTGGACTTCCCGAAGTTCATGACCCGGGAGCCGCCACCCTGCATCTGATTCATCAGGAACAGGAAGACGACCACGATGAGGACGAAGGGGAGCAGGGACAGCAGGATCCCGACGAAAGCGTTCTGCTTCGTCGGCGAAACCGTGTAGCCGTCCGGAATCTGCTTGTCCTGGTATTTGTTCTGCAGCGTGCCGGCGAGGGTCGCGCCCTGATCACCGATGTAGCTCGCCTGGATCTTCGAGCTGCCCTCGATCTTTACGCCGTCCTTGAGCTGAGCCTTGACGGTCTGCTCGTCGCCGGTGGTCAGTTTGGCCGACTCGACCTTGTTGTCATTGATCGCCTGGATCACCTGGCCGGTGTCCACCGTCTTGTAGCCACCGGACGAGCCGACGACCTGCATCAACACGACCACGGCAAGGACGGCCAGCACGATCCACATGACCGGCCCACGGAAGTATCGCTTCACGTCCATCCATACGGAGCGGTGCCGCCCCGTCCCTCCTGCCATAGTGAGTTTGATAAGACAGTTCTTCTGACGGTACCCCAGCATTGTGGGCCGAAGCCGCACAGGCCGTCTGGTCAACCCGTCTGCATGCTCCAACGCCGTGAAACCCGCTGGGGTTCCCGATCGTCTTACAGGGTTTGGCCCGTCTGGCTCAGCCGCCGTACACGTGAGGCGCGAGCGTACCCACGAATGGGAGATTGCGGTACTTCTCGGCGTAGTCCAGACCGTAACCGACGACGAACTCGTTCGGGATGTCGAAGCCGACCCACTCCACGTCGATGGCGACCTTGGCGGCATCGGGCTTGCGCAGCAGGGTGCACACCTTGAGCGAGGCGGGCTCGCGCGAGCCGAGGTTGGAGATCAGCCAGGACAGGGTCAGACCGGAGTCGATGATGTCCTCGACGATCAGGACGTGCTTGCCCTTGATGTCGGTGTCGAGGTCCTTGAGGATCCGCACGACACCGGAGGACTGGGTGCCCGCCCCGTAGGAGGACACCGCCATCCAGTCCATCGTGACAGGGGTGGACAGCGCCCGGGCCAGGTCCGCCATGACCATCACCGCGCCCTTGAGGACGCCGACGATCAGCAGGTCCTTGTCCGCGTACTCCGCGTCGATCTTCGCGGCCAGCTCGACCAGTTTCGCGTCGATCTCTTCCTTGGTGATGAGCACCGTCTGGAGGTCGGCACCCATGTCTTTCGCGTCCACCCGCATCACTTTCGGTCGTCCGTCCCACCGGCCACTCGGACCGCCCCGTGGGAAGGTCCGGATTCAGCCTTGCCGAATCACCAGTCTGCCACCCTGCCGCTGGGCGACGACCTTGCCCGGCAGATTGATGGCTCCCTGGCCGCGCCAGCCGGTGATCAGCCGGTCGACCTCTTCGATGTGCCGGGCGAACAGCGAACCGGCGGGCGCCCCGGCCTCGATGGCGGCGCGGCGCAGGATCCGACGGCGCACGGCGGGCGGCAGGGCGTACAGCTTGGCGCACTCCAGGAGGCCGGCGGCGTCGCGCACCGAGGCCTCGACCTGGCGGGCCCAGGCGTCGAGGGCGTCGGCGTCGTCGCGGGAGAGCTGGGCGGTGCGGGCGAGGGCTTCGACGACGCCTTTGCCGAGCGCCTTCTCCAGGGCGGGCAGGCCCTCGTGACGCAGCCGGGAGCGGGTGTACGCCGGGTCGGCGTTGTGGGGGTCGTCCCAGACGGGCAGGGACTGGGCCATGCAGGCCTTGCGGGCGGTCTGCCGGTCGAGTTGGAGGAAGGGGCGGCGGTAGCGGCGGGTGGCGCCCGGACCCCCGGACACTGCCGCCATTCCGGACAGGGAGCGGATGCCGGAGCCGCGGGCGAGGCCGAGCAGGACGGTCTCGGCCTGGTCGTCGCGGGTGTGGCCGAGCAGGATCGCGACGGCGCCGTGGCGGACGGCGGCGGCGTCGAGGGCGGCGTAGCGGGCGTCGCGAGCGGCGGCCTCCGGCCCGCCTTCGCGGCCGACGGCCACGGCGGTGGACTCGACGGGGTCCAGACCGAGTTCGCGCATGCGCAGCACGACTTCGTCGGCGCGCAGGTCGGAGCCGGCCTGGAGGCCGTGGTCGACGGTGACACCGCCGGCCCGGATGCCGAGCTTGGGGGCTTCGAAGGCGAGGGCGGAGGCGAGGGCCATCGAGTCGGCGCCACCGGAGCACGCGACCAGCACGAGCGGCGCCGACGGGCGCTCGTGCGAGGTGTCTCCGGAGAGCGGGGTGTCTTCGGAGGTACGGCTGTGTTCGGTGAGGATGTCGTGGAGGACGCGGCGGACCGCCAGGCGTATCGCCGCGACCGCAGGATGGGGACCCATGTCCGGTTCCCTTCATGAAGTTTTTTCGGGGGGTGAGCCCGAGTTCGGTCACTCAGAGTGTGTAGATGGTGACAGAACCGGGCCGTTCCCCGAGCATTGCACGCCTACGCAAGGCTCACGGTCCCTCGGACGGGTGATTGAAGGGGCGTTCGCCTGCCGTCGGCGGGATTCGCTTCACGACCTCGGCACCGTGTTCACGACTCGGCTTTGCGATGCACCCGCGCGACCCAGTCCGCCGGTTTGGCGATCTCCGTCTTGGTCGGGAGGGTGTTGGGGGACGTCCACACGCGGTTGAAGCCGTCCATGCCGACCTGTTCGACGACGGCCCGTACGAAGCGCTCGCCGTCCTTGTACTGCCTGAGTTTGGCGTCCAGACCCAGCAGCTTGCGCAGGGCCATGTCCAGCCGGGAGGCGCCCTTGGCGCGACGCTGCTGGAACTTCTCGCGGATCTCGGCGACGCTCGGCACGACGTCCGGGCCCACGCCGTCCATCACGAAGTCGGCGTGGCCCTCCAGGAGGGACATCACGGCGGTGAGACGGCCGAGGATCTCCCGCTGGGCGGGCGTCTGCACGATTTCCACGAGGGACCGTCCGCCCTCGTCCTCCTCGCCCTCGGGGCGACCGCCCGCGAAGGACTGGGCGGCCTCCCGCACGCGCTCCAGGACGGTCATGGGGTCGACCTCGGTCTCCCCCAGGAACGACTGGATCTCGCCCTCCAGGTGGTCCCGCAGCCAGGGCACCGCCGTGAACTGCGTGCGGTGCGTCTCCTCGTGCAGGCACACCCACAGGCGGAAGTCGTGGGGCTCCACGTCGAGTTCGCGCTCCACGTGCACGATGTTCGGGGCGACGAGCAGGAGCCGGCCGCCGCCCGGTGCGTCAGGGGGCCCGCCGGCCGGGAGTTCGCGGGTGGCCGGGGCGAAGGTCTCGTACTGGCCGAGGACCCGGGAGGCCAGGAAGGACAGCAGCATCCCCAGTTCGACGCCGGTGACCTTGCCGCCGACCGCGCCGAGGACCGCGCCGCCGGGGGTGCTGCTGCGCCGCTCCTGCATCTTGTCGAGCAGCGGCTTGAGGATCTCCCGGAACCCGGCGACGTTCGCCCGCACCCAGCCGGGGCGGTCGACGACCAGGATCGGGGTGTCGTGGATGTTCTCCGTGCCCATACGAGTGAAGCCCCGGACGTGTCCCTCCGAGGCCTTGGCATGTCGGCGCAGCTCCGCGACGACGGCCCTGGCCTCGTCACGGCTCACGTCGGGGCCCGGCCGCACCAGGCGGGTCGCGGTCGCCACCGCGAGATTCCAGTCGACCATCTCGGCACCACCGATGCTCGTCATGCGTCAACCGTACGTGAGCCCTGCCGTTGGGGGCAGGCCGTAGAGTCCGGCGGGCTGAGGTCGGTGGCATCGCCGCCGCGGCGCGGCTACCTGCAACCGCACGCCGCCAGGGCCGTCGCCGTCCGGTCCAGCGCCGACTGGGCGGCCATCGGATCCGTCGTGTTCGACGTCAGGAAGGCGAAGGCCAGCAGGCGGCCGTCCTGGTCGACCACCGTGCCCGCCAAGGTGTTCACGCCCGTCAACGTCCCCGTCTTCGCTCGTACGATGCCGGCCGCGCCGCCCGCGTAACGGCTGGTCAGGGTGCCCGTGAAGCCGGCCACCGGGAGGCCCGTCAGGACCGGGCGGAGTTCCGGGTGGGCCGGGTCGCCCGCCTTGGTCAGCAGGGCCGTGAGCAGGCCTGCGGTGAGTCGGTCGGCGCGGTCGAGGCCGCTGCCGTCCTTGAAGTGGGCGCCCGCCATGGGCAGTCCGAGCTTCGCCAGCTGCCCGCCGATCGCCTTGCCGGCGCCGGCGAAGTCGGCGCGTTCGCCGCTCGCGACGGCCGTCTGGCGGGCGAGGGCCTCGGCGATGTCGTTGTCGCTGTTGGTGAGCATGCGCTCGACGAGGGCGGACAGCGGGGGTGAGGAGACCGTGGCGAGGGTCGCGGCGCGGCCGGTCGCCTTGGAGGGGCCGGGCGAGGTCGTCCTGATGCCTCGGTCCTTGAGGAGGACGGCGAACTCGCGGGCCGTGTCCGCAGCCGGGTCCGCCACGCGGGGCACGGGCCCGCTGGTGGAGTCGTCCGTGCGGGCCTCGTCGGTCATCAGGGCGGTGACCGGAGCGAGGTTGTCGTTGACTCCGATGGGGTGAAGTCCGGGGCCGGCGTACAGGGTGGTGTCGTACGACAGCGTCACCTCGCGGATGTCCCGCTTCTTCAGGGCGGCGGCCGTGCCGTCGGCGAGGGTGCGCAGGCTGGCCCAGCCCTCGGCGTCCGGGTGGGCGGTGAGGGTGGGGTCGCCGCCGCCGACGAGGACGAGTTCGTTGGTGTCGGGTTCGAGGGCGGCCCGGGTGGTGAGGCGGTGGTCGGCGCCCAGCGCCGAGAGCGCGGCCACGGCGGTGGCGATCTTCGTGGTGGAGGCGGGGGTGAGGGCCAGGTCGGCGCCGGCGGCGTAGAGGCGCTTGCCGGTGGCGACGTCCACGACCGCGGCCGTGCGGCGGGTGCCGAGTGCCGGGTTCTTCAGGAGCGGGGCCAGGACGCCGGCGAGGGCCCGTCCGGTCGGGGCCGACTTGACGGTGTTCGTGGCGCCGCCGAGGCCGGCCAGGACGGAGGCGGCGCTGGGGGCGGGCAGGGGCGCCCCGTCCGCCGTGACGGAGGAGGCACCGGAAGAGCCGTCGTGATCTGCGCCACCCGTGCGCTCGAGGGCGGCGACCCGGTCCCGCTCCGCCGTACGCTGGCCGGTGGAGTCCCACGGGCCGGCGGCGGTCACCACGGTGGCAGCCAGCGCGAGCCCGGCGGTGGCGGCACCAGCGGTGTACTGCCAGGTCTTGACGGTCTTCGGCATCGAAATCCGCGCAAGCCGTGCGACCTGCGGTTTCGCGGCCGTCGCGGCCCGCGCGAGACGCGGTCGTACGGCGTCGGCGGCTCGCGTGACCCGGGGCCGTACGGCGTTCGCGGCCTGCGCCAGACGCGGTCGTACGGCGTTCGCGAGCCGCGCCACACGCGGTCTCGCGGCTCGCCAAGGCCTCAGCTCTGGCACGACCACCAGCCCCTTTCGCGATCACACACCTGCGTGAGGGACACTTAACCACCAGAACTATGTGTTGATCATGGAGGAGCCACCGGTGGAGTTCGACGTCACGATCGAGATTCCGAAGGGTTCGCGGAACAAGTACGAGGTGGACCACGAGACCGGTCGGATCCGCCTGGACCGTCGCCTCTTCACCTCGACCAGCTACCCGGCCGACTACGGCTTCGTCGAGAACACCCTCGGCGAGGACGGCGATCCGCTGGACGCGCTGGTCATCCTGGACGAGCCGACCTTCCCCGGCTGCCTCATCCAGTGCCGCACGATCGGCATGTTCCGCATGACGGACGAGGCCGGCGGCGACGACAAGCTGCTGTGCGTGCCCGCCCACGACCCGCGCGTGGAGCACCTGCGGGACATCCACCACGTGTCGGAGTTCGACCGGCTGGAGATCCAGCACTTCTTCGAGGTCTACAAGGACCTGGAGCCCGGCAAGTCCGTCGAGGGCGCCAACTGGGTGGGCCGCGCGGACGCCGAGGCCGAGATCGAGCGGTCGTACAAGCGCTTGAAGGAGCAGGGCGGTCACTGAGCCCGCTGTCGCGAAGGGGCCGCACGCAGGCGCGTGCGGTCCCTTCGCGCATCTGTGCGCATACTGAGGCTTGCTGAAGTGTCGTACAGGGAGCCTGCGGAGTGACCCACGCGGAGGACCGCAAGCCGCGGTCGGACGAGGCGAGGAGCATGTTCGCTCCCCCGAGGACGGACGATTCGGGCGGCGCGGGCGGCTGGGGCGGCTCGGACAGTGAGTCGTCGACGACGTCCGAGTTCGCGATCCCCCAGGGGCTCGCGGTCTCGACGACCGGCGCGGAGCCGGAGACGACGTCCGAGTTCGCCGTCCCCGAGGGGCTCGATGTCCCGCACGCGCCGCCGGCCGAGTCCGAGGGCTCGGCCTTCACCCCGCCGCGCACCTACAGCGCCAGGCACGCCCCGCCCGCGTTCACGCCGCCGACCGGCATCCCCATCGTCAGCCTGACCAAGGACCTGCCCTGGCAGGACCGGATGCGCACGATGCTGCGGTTGCCCGTGGCCGAGCGGCCCGCGCCGGAGCTCGTGCACAAGGCGGCGGAGGAGGAAGGGCCGGCCGTTCCGCGCGTGCTCGACCTGACCCTGCGTATCGGCGAGCTGCTGCTGGCCGGCGGGGAGGGCGCCGAGGACGTCGAGGCGGCCATGTTCGCGGTCTGCCGGTCCTACGGCCTCGACCGCTGCGAACCGAACGTCACCTTCACCCTGCTGTCCATCTCGTACCAGCCGTCCCTCGTCGACGACCCGGTGACGGCCTCACGGACCGTGCGCCGCCGGGGCACCGACTACACGCGCCTGGCGGGCGTGTACCAGCTCGTGGACGACCTCAGCGACCCGGAGACGACGTTCTCCCTGGAGGAGTCCTACCGGCGGCTGGCGGAGATCCGCCGCAACCGGCACCCGTATCCCGGCTGGGTGCTGACCGTCGCGAGCGGGCTGCTGGCGGGTTCGGCCTCCGTGCTCGTCGGCGGTGCCGTGGTCGTCTTCATCGCGGCCGCGCTGGGCGCGATGCTCGGCGACCGGCTGGCGTGGCTGTGCGCGGGGCGCGGGCTGCCGGAGTTCTACCAGTTCACGGTCGCCGCGATGCCGCCGGCCGCGATCGCCATCACGCTGACGCTGGCGCATGTGGAAGTACAGGCGTCCGCCGTGATCACGGGTGGGCTGTTCGCGCTGCTGCCCGGGCGGGCGCTGGTGGCGGGCGTGCAGGACGGTCTGACGGGCTTCTACATCACCGCGTCCGCGCGCCTGCTGGAGGTCATCTACCTCTTCGTGGGCATCGTCGTCGGGGTGCTGATCATGCTCTACGTCGGCGTGCAACTGGGCGCCCGCCTCACCCCCGAAGCCGTCCTCAGCAGCGGGGAGCAAGGGCCGCTGTGGCAGATCGGCGCGTCGATGCTGCTGGCACTGAGCTTCGCGATACTGCTCCAGCAGGAACGTTCCACTGTGCTCGCGGTGACCTTGAACGGCGGCGTCGCGTGGTCGGTGTACGGCGCGATGCACTATGCGGGCGAGCTCTCGCCGGTGGCCTCCACGGCCGTGGCGGCGGGGCTGGTGGGGCTGTTCGGGCAGTTGCTGTCCCGGTACCGGTTCGCGTCCGCGCTGCCGTACACGACGGCCGCGATCGGGCCCCTGCTGCCGGGATCGGCCACGTATTTCGGCTTGTTGTCGATCGCGCAGAACGAGGTCGACGCGGGGCTGGTCTCACTGTCGAAGGCGGCGGCGCTGGCGATGGCGATTGCCATCGGGGTCAATCTCGGGTCGGAGATTTCGCGGTTGTTCCTTCGGCTGCCGGGGATGGGGAGTGCGGCGGGGAGGCGCGCTGCTAAGCGGACGCGGGGGTTCTGAGCGCCTACTGGCTCGGTGCCTTGTGTCCGACGGCGAGTGCGGGTTCGTTGTGGTTGCTCGCGCCGTTCCCCGCGCCCCTTAGGGGCGCTTCAGTGGCCGCGGTTGTAGGGGTACTGGTCGTTGTACGGCTGCTGTGGGGGCTGGTTGTAGTACTGGTCGTTGTAGCCGTACTGCTGGGGGTTCTGGGGCTGGTCGGTCGGGGGGATGCGGCGGAGCTGGGTCGTCGCGTCGTCCATCATCGGGGGCTGCGGGGCGGGAGGCTGGGGCGGGTTCTTCTTCGACTTGGAGCGGGCCCGCAGGAACTCGATGATGATCGGGACCACCGAGAGGAGGACGATCAGGATGAGGATCGCTTCGATGTTGGTCTTGACGAAGTCGATGTCGCCCAGCCAGGAGCCGAGGAACGTCACACCCGCGCCCCACAGGACGCCGCCGACGACGTTGAAGACCAGGAACGAGCGGTACCGCATGCCGCTGACGCCGGCGACGATCGGCGTGAAGGTGCGCACGATGGGCACGAAGCGGGCCAGGACCAGGGACTTGGGGCCGTACTTCTCGAAGAACTCGTGCGCCTTGACGACGTTCTCCTGCTTGAAGAGGCGGGAGTCCGGGCGGTTGAAGAGCGAGGGGCCGACCTTCTTGCCGAACATGTAACCCGCCTGGTCGCCCAGGATGGCGGCGACGCAGATGAGGGCGATCGCCCCCCACAGCGGGAAGTCCAGCTGGCCCGACGTGATCAGCAGGCCGGCGGTGAAGAGCAGCGAGTCACCCGGCAGGAAGAAGCCGATGAGGAGCCCCGACTCCGCGAAGACGATGAGCAGCAGACCCCAGATGCTGTAGGTGTCCAGCAGATAGTTGGGGTCCAGCCAGCTCGGTCCGAGGGCAATCGTCATCACGGTTCCGGGCTCCTGAGGGTGGAGGAAGGTACGGCGTTCTTGTGCGGCCGCACAACGCTATCAACGCAATGTGTCCGGCCCAGGTTCCACCGGTGACTCCAGGATGCGCCGTGGTCCGCCTGGGGCGATGCTGTGAGCCATGGGTATCGAAGACTACGGCGGTGGCCAGGGCCCGGAGCCCGATGTGCTGGTGGTGACCACGAACGACGTTTCCGGTTATCGCGTCCAGGAGGTGCTGGGTGAGGTCTTCGGGTTGACGGTGCGCTCCCGGCACCTCGGCAGCCAGATCGGCGCCGGCTTGAAGTCGATGGTCGGCGGTGAGCTCAAAGGGCTCACCAAGACGCTCGTGCAGACCCGGAACCAGGCCATGGAGCGGCTGGTTGAGCAGGCACGCGCGCGTGGGGCCAATGGAGTGCTGATGTTCCGCTTCGACGTGACCGAGGCGGCGGACGTCGGCACCGAGGTGTGTGCCTACGGGACGGCGGTGGTCCTGGCCCGGGAGTAGGCGTCCCGGGCCAGGGGGTTACGCGGAGTGGCGGGCCGCGTTCGCCGTGATCGCGTCCCTCAGGTGCTCGGCGAGGCCCGGGCGCATGGCGTCGTAGAACGCCTTGAAGCGCTCGTCGGACACGTACATCTCGCCGAGGCACTGGTGCATCTCGTACGGGCACTCGTAGTACCACGTGCCGATGTGCCGTCGATGCTCCTCGGCCATGTCCATGGCCCGCTCGCCGGCCGGCGGCTCGCCCTCGGCCATCAGGGCCGTGTAACGCTCGCTCCATTCGTCGGCCTCGGCCATCAGGCGCTTCCAGTCCTCCTTGGTGTACCGGGCCGCGCGCCGCTGCGACTCGGCGTACGCCTCCGTGCCGCCCCAGCGTTGCTCCGCCTCCTCGGCGTACTGCTCCGGGTCCTTGTCGCCGAAGACCTCGAACCGCTCCTGCGGCGTGAGATTGATTCCCATCGTGCGTGCCTCCATGGCGTGCTCCACGGCCGCCGCCATCTTCCGCAGCTTCTCGATCCGGGCGGTCAGCAGTTCGTGCCGGCGGCGCAGGTGCGCGCGCGGGTCCGCGGCCGGATCGTCGAGCAGGGCGGCGACCTCGTCGAGCGGGAAGCCGAGCTCCCGGTAGAACAGGACCTGTTGCAGCCGGTCGAGGTCGGCGTCGCTGTAGCGCCGGTGGCCCGCGTGGCTGCGCTCGCTCGGGACGAGCAGGCCGATGTCGTCGTAGTGGTGCAGCGTGCGCACCGTGACGTTGGCGAAGCCCGCGACCTGTCCCACGGAGTAGCTCACTTCGTCCGCTCCCTTCCTACGCCTTTCACGATGAATCCTTACGTGGCGTGAGGTGCAAGTCCGGCGGCCCGGATCTACCGTCGTACGCATGCCACTGCACCCAGGCGACAGCGGAGCACCGGACGTCAAGGGCGACGGGCGCAGGCTCGCCGTCAACCCCTTCCACGGCGAGGCCAATCCGGTCGGCGGCATGACCGAGGCCCCGCCCAAGCACCGCCTCCCGGACGCTCCCCTGCCGCCCACGACCGCCTACCAGCTCGTGCACGACGAGCTGATGCTGGACGGCAACGCGCGGCTGAATCTCGCCACCTTCGTCACGACCTGGATGGAACCCCAGGCCGGGGCCCTGATGGGCGAGTGCCGGGACAAGAACATGATCGACAAGGACGAGTATCCGCGCACCGCCGAGCTGGAGCGGCGCTGTGTGGCCATGCTCGCCGACCTGTGGAACGCGCCCGACCCGGCGGCGGTCGTGGGCTGTTCGACGACCGGGTCGAGCGAGGCGTGCATGCTCGCCGGGATGGCGCTCAAGCGGCGGTGGGCGCGGCGCAACGCCGACCGGTATCCCGCCGGGGGCGCCCGCCCGAACCTCGTCATGGGCGTCAACGTCCAGGTCTGCTGGGACAAGTTCTGCAATTTCTGGGAGGTGGAAGCCCGCCTGGTGCCCATGGACGGCGACCGGTTCCACCTCGATCCGCAGGCCGCCGCCGCGCTGTGCGACGAGAACACCATCGGGGTCGTCGGCATCCTCGGCTCCACCTTCGACGGCTCCTACGAGCCGATCGCCGAACTGTGCGCCGCCCTCGACGCCCTCCAGGAGCGGACCGGGCTGGACATCCCGGTGCACGTGGACGGGGCGTCCGGCGCCATGGTCGCGCCCTTCCTCGACGAGGACCTGGTGTGGGACTTCCGGCTGCCGAGGGTCGCCTCCATCAACACCTCCGGACACAAGTACGGGCTGGTCTACCCGGGCGTCGGCTGGGCGCTGTGGCGCGACGCGGAGGCCCTGCCCGAGGAACTGGTCTTCCGCGTCAACTACCTGGGCGGCGACATGCCGACCTTCGCGCTCAACTTCTCCCGGCCGGGCGCCCAGGTGGTCGCGCAGTACTACACGTTCCTGCGGCTGGGGCGCGAGGGCTACCGGGCGGTGCAGCAGGCGACGCGTGACGTGGCCCTGGGCCTCGCCGAACGCGTGGAGGCGCTCGGCGACTTCCGGCTGCTGACCCGGGGCGACGAGCTGCCCGTCTTCGCGTTCACGACCGCGCCGGGCGTGGAGTCGTACGACGTCTTCGACGTCTCCCGGCGGCTGCGCGAGCGGGGCTGGCTGGTGCCCGCGTACACCTTCCCGCCGAACCGGGAGGACCTGTCCGTGCTGCGGGTGGTGTGCCGCAACGGCTTCTCCAGCGACCTCGCAGAGCTGTTCGTGGAGGACCTGGGGCGGTTGCTGCCGGAGCTGCGGCGGCAGTCGCAGCCGCTGACTCGGGACAAGGAGGCGGCGACGGGGTTCCATCACTGACGACGGGGTTCCCGATAACCCCGGGCCCTTGCACCCGTCCCGCCCCGTCCCGCCCTACTTGCTCAACGCCCCGAACCGCCGTACCGCCAACGGAAAGAACACCGCCAGCAGCGCCACCGGCCAGACCACCGCGGCCCAGACGTGCCCCGCCTCCCCGCCCGGCCCGCCGAACAGGTCCCGTACGGCTGTCGCCGTCTGGGACATCGGGTTCCACTCGACGACCGTGCCCAGCCAGTCGGGCATGGACTCGGGGGTCGCGAAGGCGTTGGACAGGAAGCCGACCGGCCAGACCAGGATCTGTACGGCCTGCACCAGTTCCGGCTTCCCGGCCACCATCGCCAGGTGGATGCCGATCCACAGCATGGCGAAGCGGAACAGCAGCAGGAGACCCACGGCTGCGAGGAAGCCGGCGACCCCGCCGTGCGCCCGCCAGCCGAGTGCGAGCGCGACCCCGATCATGATCGCCAGGGCCAGCGCCGACTGGAGCATGTCGGCCGCCGAACGGCCCACCAGCACCGCGCCGTTGGCCATGGGCATCGAGCGGAAGCGGTCGATGACCCCCTTGTTGAGGTCCTGGGTGACGGCGAGCATCGTGCCCTCGAGGCCGAAGGCCATGGTGAGGGCGAGCATGCCGGGGACCAGGTAGTCGACGTAGTCGCCCTCGACGCCCCGGCCGCCGCCCATGAGGTAGGCGAACATCAGCAGCAGCATCACGGGGAAGACCAGGCCGACCACGACCCGCACGGGCTGCCGTGCCCAGTGGGCGAGTTCGCGGCGGGTCATGGTCCAGGAATCGGTCAGTGCGTAGGTGCTCACGCGGCCTCCTTGACTCGGTGTTCGTCTCCCGTGAGGTGCAGGAACACCTCGTCCAGCGTCGGGCGGCGCAGCGCCACGTCCTCCGCCTCGATGCCGGCCTCCTCCAGGGCCCGTACGACCGCGGACAGCGCGGCCATGCGGTCGGTGACCGGGGCGCTGAGCAGACGGCGGTCGGCGTCCACCGAGATGTCGTCCTTCGGCATGGGCAGCAGGGCCACGGCGGCGCCCAGTTGGCCCGCGTCCCGCAGGACCACGTCGACCCGGTCGCCGCCGGTCGTCGCCTTCAGCTCGTCCGCCGTGCCGTCGGCGATGACCCGGCCGTGGTCCACGACCGAGATGCGGTCGGCGAGCTGGTCGGCCTCCTCCAGGTACTGGGTGGTCAGCAGGACCGTCGTACCGCCGCCGACCAGGGAGCGGACCGCGGACCACACCTCGGCCCGGCCGCGCGGGTCGAGGCCGGTCGTCGGTTCGTCCAGGAAGAGGACCTCCGGGTCCGTGATGAGGGACGCGGCGAGGTCCAGGCGGCGCCGCATGCCGCCGCTGTAGGCACTGACCGGCTTGCGGCCGGTGCCGGAGAGGCTGAAGCGCTCCAGGAGTTCGTCGGCGCGCACGCGCGCGTGGCGGGGGCCCAGGTGGTAGAGGCGGGCGAACATGTCCAGGTTCTGCAGGCCCGAGAGCTCCTCGTCGAGAGCCGCGTGCTGGCCGAGCAGGCCGATGCGGAAGCGGACCGCCTGGGCCTGGGTGACGATGTCGTGCCCCGCCACCTCGATCCGTCCCGCGTCGGGCCGCAGCAGGGTGGAGAGGATCCGGACCAGGGTCGTCTTGCCCGCGCCGTTCGGCCCGAGGACGCCGTGCACCGTGCCTCGCCCGACCAGCAGGTCGAGTCCGTCCAGTGCCTTCTTGTCGCCGTACTTCTTGTGTGCGCCTTCGACGGTGATCGCCGGGTCGGCCACTGTCACTCCACTCCCTCGTTAGTCAAACTTGACTAGTTCGGCAGAAGGTAGCGCGTCCATCCGCTTTGGTCAAACTTGATTAGCTCGCGTCCCCGGGATGCCGTCCCCCGGTCGCGTACGGGTTCTTCTCACCCACCGCCAGGACGCCGACGAAGGGCTCGCCCTCCCCCGCGAAGGTGTACGCCCCGCCACGGATGCGCTCGATGAGACCCCGGGTCCACTCCGCGCCGGTGTCGGCGGAGTGGACCCAGAAGTTCATGATCTCGCCGATGTGCCCGAGCTGGCCGGGGCCCTCCTCGGGCGTGTAGTACTCGGTGACCGACTTGCGCCACTCCTCGATCCTGCGCACGCGCTCCTCCAGGAGGCCGATGACCTCCGCGCGGTCCAGGTCGACCATGGCGCCGAGCGCGGCGGTGAGTACGTCCGGTCTCTGGTCGTAGGCGGTGAGGTACTGGCGGACCAGCGAGAGGTACTCCTCGGTGCCCTTCTCGGTGATCTCGTACTCGGTGCGCGGCGGGCCGCCCGCGGTGGACGGCGCGATCTCGTGCGCGACCAGCAGTCCCTGCTTCGCCATCTGTTTCAGGGCGTGGTAGATCGAGCCCGGCTTGGCGTTGGACCACTCGTGCGCGCCCCAGTACTCCAGGTCGTTGCGCACCTGGTAGCCGTGGGCCCGCCCGTGCTGGCGCACCGCGCCCAGCACGAGGAGACGGATCGCTGACATGGGGTCCAGATTAGGCCGCCGCCGGTCATCCCCAGGAGGTGCCCTGCTCCTTCGCCACCAGGTCCCAGGCCGAGGCGCCGTCCAGGGACTCTCGGATGATGTCGGCATGGCCGGCGTGCCGGGCCGTCTCGCGGATCAGGTGCAGGACCACCCAGCGCATCGAGACCCGCTCGTCCGGCGGGAACCAGGGGTCATTGGGGAGCGCGAAGGTGTCGTCGAGGGTCGGCACCGAGCGGACGAACGCCTCCGTCTCGGCGGCGACCTTCTCCCAGTACGCGAGCTGCGACTCGACGCTCTCGTCACCCGTCAGCCGGAAGCACTCGTGCCAGTTCGACTCGTCCCGCTTGACGGCCGGCGGCTCGCCCTTGGCCCGGGCGATCCAGCCCTGCTCCACCTCGGCGACGTGCTTGAGCAGACCGGCCAGCGAGAGCTCGCTGGCGCTGGGCTTGCCGGCAGCCTGCTCCTCGGTCAGCCCGAGCACCGCGCGCCGGATGCCGCCGCGCTGTTCCGCGAGGAAGGAGAGCAGTGCTCCGCGCTCGTCGCCCTGTGCCTCGGCTCGCACGTGAGTGACCATGACCGGCCGCCTTTCGTCGGGATCGGGGAGTTCCCCCTGGCACCGACGAAGTTACGGGCCCATGCGGTCAGATTCTGTCCGCAAGGAGCGGGCCTGAGGAACTCAATCGCGAGCCCGCTCCCTGCCCGGTCAGGCGCCAGTGCGCCCGATGTGCTCGATGCGGACGATCCGAGCGTCCTGATCGACGCGATAGAGGATCCGCCAGGGGCCGTGATAGAGGCGGCGTTGGTCGGTGCCCCAGGCACGGGCCCCTTCAGGCCTGGGGTTCTCAGTCAGTTGGTCGGCGGCTTGTAGTAGCCCGTCCACACCTTGCGGGTCGTCCTTGAGATGACCGGCGGCCTCGTTGAGCGCCATCGGCTCCCACTGGACAACCCAGGTCACGCCTGGCTCCTCCCAGCGGCTTCGAGCAGTATCCGGCGCGCCTCGGCGTGCGGGACGGGGGCTCCGGCGATCCCGAGAGCACGGTCACGCTCCAGGCGGGCGAGCGCGAGCGCGTCTTCGAGGTCTTCGAGTTCCGCGGGAGAGACGAGCACCGCGGTGGGGACGCCACGGTCCGTCAGCGTGATGTGCTCGTGCTGGGCGGCCCGGCGAGCGAGGTCCCCGAGCTTGCCTCTGGCTTCAGCGATGGGGTACGTAGCAGACATGAATCTAGTGTACAGCTGGATTACACTTCAGTGGGCGGCTCGTTGCCGGTAGATCAGACAGGGACGGGCCGGCCTCTGACCCGCCCCGCCCCTCAAGCCTCAGCCCCTCAGAACGGAAACCCGCTCCGCCCGTGCTGCACCGAGATCCACTTCAGCGTGGTGAACGAGTCCAGCATCGTGTCGCCGTTGAGGCGGCCGATGCCGGAGCTCTTCTCGCCGCCGAAGGGGACGATCGGCTCGTCGTGGACCGTGCCGTCGTTCACGTGGAACATGCCGGTGTCGACCTGCTTGGCGAACGCGACACCCCGCTCGATGTTTCCCGTGTGGACCGCGCCGCTCAGGCCGTACGGGGTGTCGTTGACGAGGCGTACGGCCTCCTCCTCACCGTCGAAGGTGATGAGGAAGGCGACCGGGCCGAAGACCTCCTGCCGGAGCAGGGCGGAGTCGGCGGGCAGGTCGGCGAGGACGGACGGCTCGACCAGGTTGTCGGTGGTCGTGCCGCGCAGCAGGGCGGTCGCGCCCTCGGCGACGGCCTGCTCCACGACGCCCGAAATGGCGTCCGCCTGGGAGGAGTTGATGACCGGACCGATGACGGTCTCCGGGTCGCGCGGGTCGCCCGCCTTCAGCGTCTTGACCTTGGCGACGAACTTCTCGGTGAACTCGTCCGCGATCGAACGGTCCACCAGGACACGGTTGGCGGCCATGCAGACCTGGCCCTGGTGGACGAACCGGCTGAAGACCGCCGCGTCGACGGCGTAGTCGATGTCGGCGTCGTCGAGGACCACCAGCCCGCTGTTGCCGCCCAGTTCGAGGACTGAGCGCTTGAAGTTCGCGGCGCAGACGGTGGCGACGTGGCGGCCGACCTTGTCGGAGCCGGTGAAGGAGATGACCTTCGGGACCGGGTGCTCGATGAAGGCGTCACCGATCTCGGCGATGTCCGTGATGACGACGTTCAGCAGACCGCCGGGCAGGCCCGCGTCCTCGAAGATCTTGGCAACCAGGGAGCCGCCGACGACCGGCGTGTTCTGGTGCGGCTTGAGGACGACGGCGTTGCCGAGCGCGAGCGCCGGGGCGACCGACTTGATCGACAGCAGGAAGGGGAAGTTGAAGGGGCTGATCACGCCCACGACGCCGACCGGCAGGCGGTAGACGCGGTTTTCCTTGCCCTCGATCGGCGACGGGATGATCCGGCCCTCGGGGCGCAGCGCCAGGTGGATCGCCTCGCGCAGGAACTCCTTGGCGAGGTGGAGCTCGAAGGCGGCCTTCAGACGGGTGCCGCCGAGCTCGGCGATGATCGCCTCGCTGATCTCCTGCTCGCGCTCTTCGATCAGTCGGAGGGCCTTCTCGAAGACCGTGCGGCGGGCGTACGCGTTGGTCGCGGCCCACTTCTTCTGGGCGCGGGCGGCGGCCTGGTAGGCCTCGTCGACCTCGTCGACCGTGGCTATGGTGATCGACGCGAGCTTCTCGTCGTCGTACGGGTTGAAGTCGATGATGTCCCAGGAGCCGGTGCCCGGGCGCCATTCACCGTCGATGTACTGCTGAGCAAGGTCGGTGAAGTAGGACGACATGTGATCCCTCAATCACTAGCAGACACGATCAACTACGTCACGGTCTGATCACACGTCATCGTACTTGTGTATGAGGAGAGTTGAAGGAGAGACCACTCAAGACAGCTGGAGGAGGCCCCGGAGCAGATCACGGCTCTCGTGCGGCCCCGGACTGTCCTGCTGGAGCTCCTTGAGCGCCTTCTCGTACTGGGCGACGTCCTCGTGCTTGTCCAGGTACAGCGCGCTGGTGAGCTGCTCCAGGTACACGACGTCCGACAGGTCGGACTCCGGGAAGGACAGGATGGTGAACGCTCCGGACTCGCCGGAGTGGCCGCCGAAGCCGAACGGCATTATCTGCAACCGTACGTTGGGCCGCTCGGAGACCTCGATCAGGTGCTGGAGCTGACCGCGCATCACCGCGCGGTCGCCGTACGGCCGGCGCAGGGCTGCCTCGTCCAGGACGATGTGGAACTCGGGGCCGCCCTCGGAGACGAGGTACTTCTGCCGCTCCAGGCGCAGGGCGACGCGCTTTTCGATGTCGGCCTGGCTCGCGCCCTTCATGCCGCGCCGGACGACCGCGCGGGCGTACGCCTCGGTCTGCAGCAGTCCGTGCACGAACTGCACCTCGTACGCGCGGATCAGGGCTGCCGCGCCCTCCAGGCCCACATAGGTGGGGAACCAGCTCGGCAGGACGTCCGAGTAACTGTGCCACCAGCCCGCGACGTTGGCCTCCTTGGCGAGGGAGAGCAGGGAAGCGCGCTCCGCCTCGTCCGTGATGCCGTACAGCGTCAGCAGGTCCTCCACATCCCGCGTCTTGAAGCTCACCCGGCCCAACTCCATCCGGCTGATCTTCGACTCCGAGGCGCGGATCGAGTACCCCGCCGCCTCGCGCGTGATGCCGCGTGCCTCACGCAGTCGCCTGAGTTGCGAGCCGAGCAGCATCCGCCGCACCACCGATCCGGGCTCTCCCGCGCTCACGTTCGCCAGCCTCCCCAACGTCTTCAGGGCCCGAAGTCTGCCACTAAAACACTCCAAGCAGTACTCGTCCGATTACAGAGATGGAAAGAAATCAGAGTTTCGGCACAGACACGAGACAGGTTCCGGGAAGGAGGAGGCAAGAAGAGGGGGAGAAGATGGCGGAAAAAATGGCCAACAAGCGGTACGGGTGGGTCCAATTCGGTCGCGTGCACGTGCATCTGCCCTTGCATCTGCCCTACGCATCCGAAACCATGGTCTCGCGCCACCGCTGATCGCAACGACCGCGAATTCCCGGGAGTGCCTCGCATGGGGACGAATGGATCGACCATGCTCAAGCCTTTACGGCAGGGCCTTCCGCCGTTGGACCCCGCGGCCGTGTCCAACGCCGCGTCCTGCGCGCTGCCCGCCCGCTACGAAGCGGTGCGCGAGGCGCGGCAGTTCACCCGCAGGACGCTGGACCAGTGGGAGCTGTCCGACCGCTTCGACGATGTGTGCCTGGTCGTCTCCGAACTGGTCACCAACGCCCTGCGGCACGCGCTGCCCGCCAATGCCCCGCGCATCCCGGACGAAGGTCCGCCCGTGCGGCTGCACATGATGCGGTGGACCGAGCGGCTGGTGTGCGCGGTGCGCGATCCCAGTCAGGAGAGCCCCGTCGCACGCGAGACGGACGACTTCTCGGCGGAGTCCGGCCGCGGCCTGTTCCTCGTCGACTCCTTCGCCGACAGCTGGGGTTGGCACCCGCTCGCCGGCACGCTGGGCGGCAAGGTCGTCTGGGCGCTGTTCCGGTTGCACCTGCCGGGGTCGGCCGAGTGACGCCCCGCGGCGTTTTCTGATCCCGGATTTCTACGCGCGTTACGGGGCGTGTTGCCTCGATTGCCCTGAGTTGCCCGGCCGTTCGGGGGCCGGCCGGGCCTCAGCCCACTATCAGGTGGTCGAACTCGCCGTCCTTGATGCCGAGCAGCATCGCCTCGATCTCGGCGCGGGTGTAGACGAGCGCGGGGCCGTCGGGGAAGCGCGAGTTGCGCACCGCCACCTCCCCGCCGGGCAGCCGGGCGAACTCCACGCAGGAACCCTGCGAGTTGCTGTGCCGGCTCTTCTGCCAGGCCACCCCGTCCAGCCGGGTGGCGGCCATGCCGTTGTAAACGCCGGACGCGTCGGCAACGTCGTACACGTCGTGGTCCACAGGTCGCTCCCCGGTGGTGCACTGGCTGGTGAGGCCATGGATGCAGGTGGTCAACTGATCCGGATCATAGCCCTGTTCATGTGCAGATGCATGGGCAGATGCACGTGCACGCGGGGTGTTCCTGCGGTTACAGCTTGGGCGGTCGCCTGACAGCTTGGGCCGACGTCTAACCGCAGGAGCGTGCACGAAACCGTGTGCTCTATGGAGAGACGCGTCAGAAGCTGTTCGTGTTCCGTCTTTTGGGATACGCACTTCACACACGAAGAGCGGGGCGGCACCGAGAAGGTGCCGCCCCGCTCTTCGTGGGGGTCGTGGGGGTCGTGGGACGCGTCAACGGGTGGAGTACGGCAGCAGCGCCATCTCCCGCGCGTTCTTGATGGCGCGGGCCAGCAGCCGCTGCTGCTGCGCCGAGACGCGGGTGACGCGGCGGCTGCGGATCTTGCCGCGGTCGGAGATGAACTTCCGCAGCAGGTCGGTGTCCTTGTAGTCGATATAGGTGATCTTGGCCTGGTCCAGCGGGTTGGGGCGCTGTTTGGCGGGCTTGCGTTCGGGCTTGCGGGGCATGGCGGGTCAGACCTCCAGGAGGGTGTCGAAGGCGGGCGGCAGCCGCTTCCAGGCGTCGCGCCCGGCGGTGTACTCGGCGTCGGTCAGCAGGCAGGACTCCAGCAGCGCTTCGAGTCCGTCGCGGTCCAGGCCCGGGGACGTGAAGACGAGGTGCTGGCAGCAGTCACCGTGCTCGGGGTGCCAGTCCAGCGCGGCGGCGGCCCGGCGCACCGGCGGGACCATGTCCCAGGCCGCGTCCGGCAGGGAGGCGAGCCAGGGGCCCGCGCTCTCCACGCACAGGGCGCCGCCCGCCGCGTCCCAGTGCAGCAGCGTGTCCGGCTTGTCGGCTAGCCAGAAGCGGCCCCGGCTGCGGGCGGCGGCGCAGGTGATGTCCTCCAGGGCCGCGTACAGGCGCTCCGGGTGGAAGGGCCGGTGCCGGCGCCAGACGAGGGTCGACACGCCGTGCGCGTCCGCCTCGGCGGGCAGCAGCGCGCTCGCCGGGTGCTGGGCGGCGTCGGCCGCCTCCACGTCGAACCCGGCGAGGGCGGCGGCGGCCAGCGCGGAGTGCGGCCCCGACCGCCCCTCGGTGTCCCGGCGTATCGGGGAGGAACCCGCCAGGTCCCCAGGGTGGCCGCCCTCGATGGGGACCTGACGGGCCGTCGGGTGCAGCTGGGCGAGCAGCTCGCGGTCCTCGTCGTCGGCCTCCGGGGAGTCGGCGAGGGCGAGGACGGGGGCGTACTCCAGCTGTCGCGCGAAGGTGTCGGCGACCGTCCGCTGGTCGGTGGCCGCGGCGGCGAGGCCGCCCTCGGCCAGGTCGTCGCCGTTGCCGAGGTACGGCAGGACGAGCGCCGGGTCGACGGCGGTGATCACGCCGGTGACGGTGAGCCCGCCGGCCGTCACCACCTCGGCCATCGCCTTGGGCTCGACGGAGTCCCACAGTTCGACGACCGCGAGACGGGTGTCCCCCGCGTCCGCGAGCCGGCGCAGCTCGGGCACCAGGTCCTCGCGGAGCGCGCAGCACGCGCAGTCGTTGACCAGGGGGGCCTCGCCGGCGTCGACGATGCCGGTGGCGTCGCGGATGGTCCGTACGACCGTGCCGGCCGCGGCGGTCGCCAGGTCGTGGTGGAGTACGACGCTGCCGGGCACGTCGGCGAGCAGCCGCTCGACGGCCGCCTTGCGGGCGTCGGCGTGCAGCCCGCCGACGATCACGACGGAGAGCTCGGGCACTTGGTCAGCCCTGCTTCCCGTACCGGCGCTCGAAGCGCTCCACGCGTCCGGCGGTGTCCAGGACGCGGGCGGTGCCGGTGTAGAAGGGGTGGCTGACGTCCGAGATCTCGACGTCGACGACGGGGTAGGTGTTGCCGTCCTCCCACTCGATCGTCTTGTCGCGCGCCGTGGCCGAGAGCGTCGACCGGGTCAGGAAGGCGTAGTTCGCGGCACGGTCGCGGAAGACGACGGGACCGTAGGCGGGGTGGATTGCCTTGCGCATGGCGGTTCAGCGCTCCTCTCGGAAGTCGACGTGGCGGCCGACGACCGGGTCGTACTTGCGCAGGGTCATGCGGTCCGGGTCGTTGCGGCGGTTCTTGCGGGTCACATAGGTGAAGCCCGTCCCGGCGGTGGACCGGAGTTTGATGACCGGTCGGAGTTCGTTGCGTGCCATGCTGGTATCTTACTGAAAATGAATACCATTTACATCCCCACTTCGAGAGAGGTGCATCACCCGTGTCCGCCCACTGCATGCTGACCGGCGCCCAGCCCGGCTTCGGCAACCGCATCTCGCACTCCCACCGGCGCACTTCGCGCCGCTTCGACCCCAACATCCAGTCCAAGCGCTACTGGCTGCCGAGCGAGGGCCGGCACGTCCGGCTGCGGCTCAGCACCAAGGGCATCAAGACCATCGACACGATCGGCGTCGAGGCGGCCGTGGCCCGCATCCGCGCGCGCGGGGTGAAGGTCTGATGGCGAAGAAGAGCAAGATCGCGAAGAACGAGAAGCGACAGGAAGTCGTCGCGCGGTACGCCGAGCGCCGGGCCGAGCTGAAGGAGATCATCCGGCTGCCCTCGTCGACGGAGGCCGAACGGCTCGCCGCCCAGCGGGAGTTGCGCGGGCAGCCGCGCGACGCCAGCGCCACGCGCGTACGCAACCGCGACCAGGTGGACGGGCGGCCCCGCGGGTACTTCCGGGCCTTCGGGCTGTCCCGGGTGGGGTTGCGGCAGCAGGCGCACGCCGGGTTCCTGCCGGGGGTTCGCAAGTCGTCCTGGTAGGTGCCTTGGCGGATGTGCGGTAAGTACTCTTCGGAGGCGCCCTGGTAGCGTGCTGCGGTCCTTCCGGCCGACCGGGCCGGCCGGGCCGACCGGCTACAGCTTGGGAGCTTCCAGTGACTTCTGCGACCTTCTCGCGCACGGGTACGGCCTCCTCACGCGCGGATACGGCCTCTTCGCGCTCTTCGCGCGCGGATACGTTCTTCTCGGGGCCGGTGTCGCGTCGGCGGCGGGTGCGGATCGCGGCCGCCGCCGGGTGCCTGGCGGGGGTGCTGGCGCTGACGGCGTGCAGCGGCGACGGGGACTCGGGCTCGGACTCGGGCTCTGGCTCCGGGTCCGACTCCAGCTCCAGTTCCGGCTCCAAGGACGGTTCCTCCGCCGGTCCCAGCGCGAGCGCGAGCGCGGAGACCGGCGGTGGTACCGGAGACGCCGACGGGTCCGGCGGGTCCGGCGGGTCCGACGGGCTGGCCGGCAGCTGGCTGGCGACGACCGGCGGCAAGGCCGTGGCGCTGGTCATCACCGGCACCGAGGCCGGGCTCTTCGCCACCGGCGGGACCGTGTGCACCGGCACCGCGGGCAAGGAGTCGGGCACGGAGACGATCGCGCTCAAGTGCACGGACGGCAGCGAGGACCGCGCTACGGGGACGGTCGACTCCGTCGACAAGACCACCCTGAAGGTGACCTGGAAGGACGGTCTCGGCGCGGAGACCTACACCCGTTCGGAGGGCGGAACGCTGCCCAGCGGGCTGCCGACGGCGAGCCTTGGGTCGTAACCGGCTCCTTGGGTCGTAACCGGCCCAGGGGGTCGGCGAGCGTGCCGCCCCCTCGGTACGTGATGATCGTTGCACCCGGTTACCGACCTCACGTACCGACATCACGCCCCAGAGGACCCCACATGCGCGCCACTCCCCTCGCCGTCACCGCCCTCGCCGCGACCTTCCTCCTGACCGCCTGCGGCAGCGACAAGGGCGGTGACGGCGGCGATTCCGGCAAGGACGGCGACGCCTGCCGGATCGGCTCGCTCGGCGTCGAGGTCGGTCCGGCCGGCGTCGCCCCGGCCGCCGGTGACACGGGCGACGTCCCCGTCTCGCTCACCAACCAGAGCGGACCGTGCACCCTGAACGGCTTCGCCGGGATCGCCCTCCACGCGGGCAACGAGTCCGCGACCGTCGCCCCCACCGACGGCGCCAAGTCCGAGAAGCTGACCCTCGCCAAGGGCGACAGCCTGACCTTCACCGTCACCTACGTCCGAGGCGGGGCCGCCGGCGCGAAGAGCCTCGCCGTCAAGACGCTGCACATCAGCATGCCGGGGGCCGACGACGAGCAGACCTTCCCGTGGTCGTACGGCCCGGTGGCGCTCAAGGGCAGCGAACCGGACGCCTCGGTGGGGCCGTTCACCCACGCCGGCGACTGAGCCTGCCGGCGGCTGAGCTCGTTGGTGGCCGAGCCCGTCGGCGACTGAGCCCGTCGAGGGCTGGGCCCGTCGAGGGCTGGGCCCGTCGAGGGCCGAGCCCATCGAGGGCCGAGCCCATCGGCGGCCGAGCCCATCGAGGGCCGAGCCCATCGGCGGCCAAGCCCATCGAGGGCCGAGCCCATCGGCGGCCAAGCCCATCGAGGGCCGAGCCCATCGGCGGCCAAGCCCATCGAGGGCCGAGCCCATCGGCGACCGAGCCCGTCGGGGCGTACGTCACTCCAGGGGTCGTCGGTGCCCGACCTGCGCCCGGTCGGCCGCCTGTGCGCCTTCCGTCCAGCCCGCCTCGTCGTCGGCTCCGCGCAGCCGGGTCGTGGTGGTCTGCGGGAACATGCGGTCCAGGCGTTCGGTCACCGCGACCTCGCGGGAGGCGAGGACCGGGAGCAGGTCCTCGCTGACCGGGGTCTTCGCGGCGGCACGCACGCGCGTGCCGATGCGGTGGGCGTAGGCCGCGAGAAAGGACTGCCGGAAGGTCTTGGTCCGCCTGCGGCCGCCCGCCCGCTGCGCCGCCTCCGCCTTCGTCAGGGCGGACTGGGCCTGCACGAGGAGCGAGGTGTAGAGGAGCTCGACCGCATCCAGGTCGGATTCGAAGCCGACGACGGTGGAGAAGCCGAAGGCCTCGTTCCACACGGCCCGGCAGTGGTTGGCGTCGGCGACCGCGTCCAGCAGCACCGCCTTGGCCTGCTCGTACGGCGGCTCGACCCTGATCCGGCAGGCGCCGGGCGCGTCGGCGGCGGGCGCCCCGGCCGCGATCAGCGCCTCGTCGACGCTGTGCCGGGCCATCAGCTCCTGCGCCTTGGCGCTGAGCGCTTCGGCCTCCTCGGGGAAGCCGGTCGCCTCCGCCTTGGCGAGGAGCGCGCGGATGCGGGTGAGCATGCGCGACTCCGACTTGGAGTGGTGCCGGGCGGCGGCGGGCTCCTCCAAGGGCTCGATGGCCGGCAGGCTCAGGAGGAGGCGGTACAGCTCCAGGACGGTGGTGGCGTACGAGAAGCGGTCCGTGCGGGGCGGAGGCTCGGCGGGCAGCCCGTCGAGCTGTCCGGTCCAGCGGGGGCCGCGCCGGCGGTCGTGCGGCGCCTGGGAGCGGATCAGCGCGGACAGCACGCGCGCGTGCGCCTCGTCCAGCTCGCGCCTCACCATCCGTACGACGTCCGCGGGCTGCCAGCCGCGTCGCCACGCCATCGCCACGAAATCCTCGCCCCGCCGGGCCAGTTCGGCGTCCGCCGCGGGATCGGCGGCGAGCAGCGAGGCACCGGTGTCGAGGGCGGTGTCGGTGTCGGCGTACAGGGCGGCCTGGAAGGCGCGTTCGACGGTGCCGGACGTACTGCCCGCCTTGCCCGGGTCGCCCGGGTTGCTCCTGCTGTTCGTGTCGTTCGTGCTGCTCACCCGGCGATCGTCTCACTCCCCGAAATTCGGTCGCCGCCCCGTCAGGCGGCTTCGAGCATGGCCCGCATGGTGGACATGCATCTGTACACGGCGTTCCTCGTAGCCGCCTTCGCGCTCTGCGTCACTCCCGGCCCCGACATGATGTTCATCGTGGCGATGGGCGGACGAGGCGGGCCCACGGCCGGGGTGATGGCCGCGTTCGGCGTGGCCTGCGCCATGCTCGTGCACGCGGTCGCCGCGGCGCTCGGTCTGTCGGCGCTGTTCCTGACGCTGCCGACGCTGTATCAGGTGCTGCGCTGGGCGGGCGCGGCCTATCTGCTCTACCTGACGGTGCAGGCGTTCCGGGACCGCTCGGTGCCGGGCGAGGAGGGGGCCGCGGCCGGGCCGGGGATGCGGCGGGCCTTCTGGCAGGGCGCCGCCACCAACCTGCTCAATCCCAAGGTGATCCTCTTCAACGTGGCGTTCCTGCCCCAGTTCGTGGATCCGTCGCTCGGCCATGTGCGGAGCCAGTTCCTGCTGCTCGGCTTCACGATCGTGGTGATGGGCTTCCTGTGGGACGGCTTCGTCGGGCTGCTCTCCGGGCGCCTGGCGGCCGTCCTGAGGCGCAGTGCGCGGGTGAACCGGGCACTGAACGTCGTCTCCGGGACGGTGTTCGCGGGGCTGGCGGTGCGGTTGGCCGCGTCGCCGAAGTAGTGTCAACTTCGGGTTGACGCGCCAGAGGCTGTCAACCTAGGGTTGACACATGACGACGAACCCCAACATCACGTCATCCGTACGCCTCGACGACCTCATCGCGGCCATCAAGAAGGTTCACGCGGACGCCCTCGACCAGCTCCAGGACGCGGTCATCGCGGCCGAGCACCTCGGCGAGGTGTCCGATCACCTGATCGGCCACTTCGTGGACCAGGCCCGGCGCTCCGGCGCCTCCTGGACGGACATCGGCAAGAGCATGGGGGTGACCCGGCAGGCGGCGCAGAAGCGGTTCGTGCCGAAGGAGTCGGCGGACCTCGATCCGAGCCAGGGCTTCGCCCGCTACACGCCACGCGCCCGCAACGTGGTGATGGCCGCCCACAACGAGGCCATCGCGGCCCGCAACCCCGAGGGCCGCCCCGAACACCTGCTCCTCGGCCTGCTGGCCGAGCCGGAGGCCCTGGCCGCCAAGGCGATCACCGCGCAGGGCGTCCTCCTGGACGCCGTACGCCAGGCCGCCACCGCCGGGCTGCCGCCCGCGGCCGACGAGGTCCCGGAGCTCGTCCCCTACGGCTCCGACGCCAAGAAGGTCCTGGAGCTCACCTTCCGCGAGGCCCTCCGCCTCGGCCACAACTACATCGGCACCGAGCACATCCTGCTGGCCCTGCTGGAGTTCGAGGACGGCCAGGGCATCCTCGCGAGCCTCGGCATCGCCAAGCCGGCCGTGGAGGCGAACATCGCCGCCGCGCTCACCAAGATCACGGAGAAGGCCGCGGCGGAGAAGCAGGACTGAAGGGCCGTGGGCAGCGTGGGGCAGCAGGACCGGAGGGCCATTGTCAGACCCTGGTGCCACACTCGCCTTCATGACCGACCGGTGGGTTCTCGCTCCGGCCGAGGAAGGTGGCGTGGAGTTCGCCCCCCTCGGTCCGGACGGGCTGCTCGCCGGGCCGGTGCGGCGGGCGCCCGACTCCGCCGAGGCGGTGCGGGGCCTGCCGGACGTCGCGCGCTGGGTGTGGCGGTCCACGGCCGAGATGTATCCGCGTCTGCTCGCCACGGGGGTGCGAGTGGAGCGGTGCTACGACATCGAGGCCGCGGAGACGCTGCTGCTGGGCCACGAGGGGCGGTACGGCGAGCCCCGGTCGGCCGCCGCCGCCCTGGCCCGGCTGCGCGGCGGCCCCGTACCGCCGGATCCACGGCAGCGCTCCGCCGAACCCGGCTCCCAGTCACCCCTGTTCGAGCCGCAGACCGTGCACGTGCCGCCGGCCGACCTCGCCAAGGTCCACGCCGAGCAGCAGCGCCGCCACGACGCCACCGCGCAGCCCGACCGCATGCGCCTGCTGACCGCCGCCGAGTCGGCGGGGATGCTGGTAGCCGCCGAGATGAACCGTTCCGGGCTGCCGTGG
The DNA here is from genome assembly GCF_040654815.1 of Streptomyces sp. NPDC050619. Taxonomy (NCBI): domain Bacteria; kingdom Bacillati; phylum Actinomycetota; class Actinomycetes; order Kitasatosporales; family Streptomycetaceae; genus Streptomyces; species Streptomyces sp. NPDC050619. The sequence continues at coordinate 89,267 of NZ_JBFAIR010000032.1, forward strand.
AGCGCCGACGTGCACCGCCGGGTGCTGCACGAACTGCTCGGCGAGCGCTACGCCGGCGGCGAGCCCCGTCGCCTCGCCGAGCTCGCCGACGAGGTGTCCGCCGCCTTCGGCCGCCGGGTCCGCCCCGATCTGCCCGCCGATGTCATCAAGGCGTTCGCGCAGGCCGGGATCAAGGTCAAGTCGACCCGGCGCTGGGAGATCGAGTCGGTCGACCATCCGGCCGTCAAACCGCTGGTCGAGTACAAGAAGCTGTACCGGATCTGGGTCGCGCACGGCTGGTCCTGGCTTCAGGACTGGGTGCGCGACGGCCGCTTCCGGCCCGAGTTCCTCGCGGGCGGGACGGTCACCGGTCGCTGGGTCACCAACGGCGGGGGCGGGTTGCAGATCCCCAAGGTCATCCGGCGTGCCGTCGTCGCCGACCCGGGCTGGCGGCTCGTCGTCGCCGACGCCGACCAGATGGAACCGCGCGTGCTGGCCGCGATCTCCCGCGACCCCGGCCTGATGGAGGTGGCCGGCCGGGAGAGCGACCTGTACCAGGCGGTGTCCGACCGCGCCTTCTCCGGCGACCGCGCCCAGGCCAAGCTGGCCGTGCTCGGCGCGGTCTACGGCCAGACCTCCGGCGACGGCCTCAAGAACCTCGCCGCGCTCAGACGCCGCTTCCCGCGCGCGGTGGCGTACGTCGATGACGCGGCCCGCGCCGGCGAGGAGGGGCGTCTCGTCCGGACCTGGCTCGGGCGGACCTGCCCACCGGCCGCCGGGGCGGGCGACGACGCGGCGGAGGAGGCCGGCATCCCGGCCACCGAGGACGAGTCCGGCGGGCAGGCCGGTGGGCAGGCCGGCGGCCAGGAGTGGGTGCCCGGGTACGCCTCCAGCAACGCCCGCGCCCGTGGCCGCTTCGCCCGCAACTTCGTCGTCCAGGGCAGCGCCGCCGACTGGGCCCTGCTGCTGCTCGCCGCGCTGCGGCGCACCTGCGCGGACCTGGCGGCCGAACTGGTCTTCTTCCAGCACGACGAGGTGATCGTGCACTGCCCCGAGGAGGAGACCGAGACGGTCGTGGCGGCGATCCGGGAGGCGGCGGACCTGGCCGGTCGCCTGACGTTCGGGCAGACGCCGGTGCGGTTTCCGTTCACTACGGCGGTGGTGGAGTGTTATGCGGATGCGAAGTGAGCGGCGGATAAAGGGAGTTGAGGGAAGTTGAGGGAAGTTGAGGTGAGGGGAGAGCGCGTGATCTCCGCGCGCCCCCTCAGATGACCGGGGGCCGGCCCAGCCGGGTGAGCCGCCACACGGTTCGCCAGCGCATCGGCCGGCGCTCACCGGCCGGCTCCCGTACGCCCTCCGCGAATCCGCCGAACCACGCGCGCAGCCCGTCCGCCGATCGCGCCCGCAGCAGTGTGAGCAGCGTCCACACGCCCAGATGCACGGGGATGAGCACCAGCGGAAGCCGGCGGCGGGCCAGCCACACCCGGTTGCGGGCGTTCACGCGGTAGTAGATGGCGTGCCGGGCCGGCGAGGTCTTCGGGTGCTGGAGCAGCAGTTCGGGGGCGTACAGGATCCGCCACCCCCGGTCGGCGGCCCGCCAGGCCAGGTCGATCTCCTCGTGGGCGAAGAAGAACTCGGCGGGCCAGTCCCCGATCTCGTCGAGCATCGCCGTGCGCAGGGCGTGCCCGCCGCCGAGGAACCCGGTGACGTATCCGCCGCGCAGGGGGTCGGCCGAGCCGAGCCGCGGTACATGCCGCTGCTGGGTCTCCCCCTGCTCGTCGGCGATGCGGAAGCCGACGATGCCGAGGCGCGGGTCCGCGGCGAACAAGTCCCCCACGCGGCGCAGCACATCGCCGTCGACGAGCAGCCCGTCGTCGTCGAGTTCGACCACGACGTCGACGTCGCCGAACTCCCTCAGCCGGGCGAGGGCGACGTTCCGCCCGCCGGGGCAGCCGAGGTTCTCCTCGATGTCGATGGCGGTGACCTCACCGGGCAGGGAGAGTCGCTCGGCGAACTCGGGCAGTCGGCAGCCGTTGCCGACGATCACGATCCGTGCGGGGGCGAGGTCCTGCTTGACCACGGACTCCAGCAGCGCGTCGACCTTGTCGGGGCGGTTGCCCATGGTCACCACGGCGACGGCGATCCTCGGCACCCGCACGTCCCTCACCCCATCCCGGCCGACCATTGCGCCCGCGATGCTAGCCGTTCACGGTAAGGACGTCTTAAGTACGCTTATAAGTACGCCCGTAAGGACGCACTTCTGTACGCCCTTCGTATGCGCCCTTCGTATGCGCCCTTCTGTACGCCACAGCAGCAGCCAGCCGTACGCCACGCGGCAGCCAGCCGTACGCCGCAGCAGCCGCTTACAGGCGCAGCAGCCGTTGCGTGATCTCCCGGTACTCCCTCAGCGCGAACCGGAGCGCGTCCGACTTTTCGGGGTCCGGATCCCGCCAGCCCTCGTGCAGGTCGCGTCGCCGTTCCGCGAGGGTGTTCATCAGGCGGGCGATGGCTTCGTCGAAGGCGCCCTCGGCCTCTTCCAGCGCCTCGCGCGGACTGTCGGCGAAGGTGTTGAGGGCGTGCTGGAGGCGCAGGGTGAGCTCAGCCCGTTCGTCCGACGGGAGCAACGGCTCCGGGCCCGTGGTGCGGCGCCCGGCCGAGCCGGAGCGGTTGTCAGCGGGCTGCTGAGCGCGTGTCTGGTCGTACATCATGTGATGTCGCTTTCCTGTACGTCGCGTCGGGCGGAAGCCCTCGGTGCCCCACCAAGGTCGGCAGCAGGAGAAGGATTCACAACATCGACGGGCCTCTGCTCCGGAATGGGATGAACCTGGGCCGCGCGGCCAGTCAACGCCCGGTGACGCCCCGTGTCAACGTGGAGCGGCGCGAGGGAGGCGCGTGCGCGATGTATTGACGTGCACTCGCCAAGGTGGCTCCATGGGAGCGCTCCCAGTCTTTTCTTCAAGGAGTCCGCATGCAGACCTCCCCCCACCCGGTCAGACCTCGCCCGTCCGGAACGCGCACGTCCGGTAGAGGACTGGCGGCCGTCCTCACAGCCGTCCTCGTCGCCTGTCTGCTGTCCCTGACCGGCATCCCCCGCGCCCACGCCGCGCCCGGAGACGGATCGGTGTCCGACCCCAACATCGCCTACGTCGGGCGCTGGGACACCTCCTCGGGCACGACGGCCGTGGCCAACTGGACCGGCGCGTACGTGCAGACGTCCTTCACCGGCACCACCGTGAAGGTGAAAGCCAGAGACGCGGTCAACTTCTACGTGAGCATCGACGGCAAGCCCGACGTCTTCCACGCGGGCGTACGCGGCACGGTGAACCTCACTCCGCAGTCCCTCCCCGCGGGCACCCACACCCTGCGGATCGCCTACCGCTCCGGAGACACCGCCTTCCAGGGCCTGGTCCTGGACGCCGGTGCCCGCACGGTCGCTCCGGGCGCGCCGTCCGGGCTGATCGAGTTCGTCGGCGACTCCATCACCGCCGGCGCCCTCACCGACCGGCTGGCGCTCGACTCGTACGCCTGGAAGACCGGAGAACAGCTGGGGGCGCGGCACACCCAGGTCGCCCGCTCCGGCTACTGCCTCGTGGCCCAGTCCGGCTGCACCGGTCTCAGCGGCCAGTTCTTCAGGACGGCCAGCACGGGCGACACGGCCTGGGACTTCTCCCGCTACCAGGCGAGCGCGGTCGTCATCAACCTCGGCACCAACGACATCGGACACGGGGTGACCGGCGCCGCGTTCCAGTCCGCGTACACGACGTTCCTGCGAGACATCCGCGCCAAGTACCCGAACGCGACCCTCTTCGCGGTGCAGACGCTGAAGAAGCGCTACGTCACCGAGACCCGGGCCGCCGTCAACGCCCGCACCAGTGCCGGTGACACGAAGGTGCGCTACGTCGACACGACGGGCTGGCTCACCGACAACGCCGACTACGAGGACGGCAACGGGCACCCCAACGAGGCGGGCCACACCAAGTTCGCGAACCGCCTGGCCCCCGTCATCAGCGCCGCCACGGCCCGCTCCGCCACGGCGGCGGCTCCCGGCCAGCCCGGCGACCCGAACATCAAGTTCGTCGGACGCTGGGACACCACCAGCTCCACCACCGCCTACACGCCCTACTGGGCAGGCGCGTACTACCGCGTCGGCTTCACCGGTACGACCGTGAAACTGAAGCAGCGGAACACGATCGACTTCTGGGCGCGGATCGACGACGGACCCGTGAAGTTCTACGACGACGTCAAGGGAACGGTGAACCTGACCCCGTCCGCACTCCCCGCCGGCCGGCACACCCTCCAGGTCAACTACCAGGTGGTCGCGGGTTCCTATCGCGGTGACGCCGTCTTCCAGGGACTGGCCCTGGACAGCGGCGCGACCACCTTCGCACCCGCCTCCCCCGCCAAGCTGATCGAGTTCGTCGGCGACTCGATCACCGTGGGCACGACGACCTCGCAGAACGCCCGTACCGCCTACGGCTGGCTGATCGGGGAACGGCTGGGCACCGAGCACACGCAGATCGCCCAGGGCGGCGCCTGTCTCGTCGCCGCGGCGGACGGATGCGTGGGCCTGGAGCGGCAGTTCACCGCGCTCAACCCGAACGCGGCGACACCCGCCTGGGACTTCTCCCGCTACCGGGCCGACGCCGTCGTCATCAACCTCGGCACCAACGACGTCGGACACGGCGTGAGTTCGACCCAGTTCCAGGCGGCCTACACCAGCCTGCTGCGCAAGGCCCGCGCCGCCTATCCGCAGGCGTGGATCTTCGCGCTGGAGACCTTCCGCGGACGGTACGTCCCGCAGACCGAGGCCGCCGTGAAGGCAGCGGTGGAGGCCGGCGACTCCCGGCTCTCCTTCGTCGACACCACGGGCTGGCTCGGCTCCGGCGACCTCACGGACTCCGTCCACCCCAACGACCAGGGCCACCGCGCCATCACCGACCGCCTCGCACCGATCATCGCCGCCAGGATCGGCGCCTGAGGAGTCCCGCCACGGCACTGGAAGGACAGGGACGGCCGCGGCTCGTTCAGGCCCGCAACGGGTTGGAGCGGGCCGCGGCCAGGAGGTACCAGGCGGTCGCGCCCGTGTGCCGGTAGGGGTAGTAGCCGAAGCCGAATCCGGTGTCGAGCGGGCTGCTCGCGGAGACGACTCCGGAACGTTCGGGAAGGGCCTTGCCGCCGACGGTCTGCTCGCCGCCGAGCAGATCCTGAGCCCGCTCGACGGACGCGATCAGCCGCCCGGCGCGCGCCTCGTCCCCACGCCCGCGCCGGTCCCGCAGGGCGAGCGCGAGGTGGGCGGTCCCCTCGAACCACACGCCGTTGCGGTCGGGCCTGGGCTGGAACTCGGCGATGGGGGCGTCCTCGTTCGCCAGGAGACTCGCGGAGCTGAAGGTGACTCCCTCATACGACTGCCCCGCCGGCACCGTGCTGTTCGTACGGCCGGCGTCGTCCAGGACGGCGAGGTGGGCCTGGGCCCAGTCCAGGGAGCGGGAGTGGGTGGGGGAGCCGAGCGCGAGGTGGGTCCAGGTCTGGGTGTCCTCGGGGATCGGTGAGGTGTTGATGGTCGCCCCGTCGTTGGAGCCGGTGTAGAAGAAGCCCCCGGCGGGCTCCCATGTCTTCAGCACAAAGGCTTCGGCACGCGCGCGCCGCTCCAGCCACACCCGGTCCCCGGTGAGCCGGGCGAGCCGTCCGAAGAGACAGATCAGGTCGGTGTTGTGCTCGGTCGAGGTGAAGGGCAGTTTCGCGCCCGCCCCGTCGACCCCGAACGTGTAGCCACCGAGGGGCTGGTCGGTAGAGCCGTTCCGCTCGATCCACTCCCCGATCCGCACGGCACCGGCGAGGAAACGGCGGGCCCCGGTCCGCCCGGCGAGCGCGCTCAACGCGATCCCGGCCCAGGCCATGTCGCCCACCGCCGTACCCGTGAACCCGAACTGCGTGCCGACGTTGGCGGTGCCGTCCGCCCGCACGAAGCCGTCCGGCTGCGGCGAACCGTCGAAGAAGACATACGGCCCGACGTTGTAGGCCTGACGCAGCCTGCCGTCGTCGTACGCCGGGTCATGGGCCTGGGCGAAGAGCAACGCGTCCCCGAGAGCCACGGCTCTCGCCTCGCCCCCCTCAGTACGCGCCGCGAGGTGGGCCAGGACCGCGAGGGCGTTGTCGTAGGTGAACGCGGTGCTGAACAGACCCGCCTGGTCGGTGTAGCTCTGGGTCAGGCGGATGCTGCCATGGTCCGGGTAGGCGTCCATGGCGGCGGCGAGGAAGGCGTGCCCTCGTCCCCGAGGGTCCTGGAGCGCGGAACTCCCGGCAGCGTGAGCCGCACCGGAACCGGCCACGGTGAGCGCCGCGGCACTCAGGCCGAGGCCGCCGACGGTGCCGACGAACGTACGGCGGCTGAGGGGCGGGCCTTGCCTGCCGGTCATGGGTCTCCTTCGGGAGGTGAGAGCGCTCTCGCGAGCGCGGGCTCATTGTGCTGGTGCGGGTGGGGTGGGTCAACGGCCTTGACTTGCGGATGGGTTGGGCTCAGGCAAGCGGGCTGTGCATGCGCCCGGCGTCGCCGCCACGTCCGTCAGTCCGTCAGTCCGTCAGTCCGTCAGTCCGTCAGTCCGTCAGTCCGTCAGTCCGTCAGCGCCAACCGTCGAGCGAGACCTGAGGACCGTCCGTCAGGTAATGGTGGAGGGCGCTGGCGGTGGTGTCCACGAACTCTTCCGGGATGGCGTCAGCGTCGGCCCAGCAGACTTGGGAGTGCTTGCGGGGTTCGCGGTTTTCGGGTTCGCCCGTCCACTCATGGGCGGCGAAGACAACGGTGAGGAAGCCGTTCGGTGCTTCGACGCCCCAGGCGCCGTGGTTGATGTGGGCGACCTTCAGCGCTTCCGGCTTCACGGTCAGGCCGGTCTCCTCGTACAGCTCCCGCACGGCTGTTTCGGTGATGGGCTCGCCGGGTTCGCTCTTGCCGACGGGGAGGTCCCACATGCCCTGGGCGAACTTGGCGTTCTCGCTGCGCTGGAGGAGGACGACACGGTTGGTGGCCTTGTCGTGGACGATGACGGCGGCGACCAGCAGGGTCATGGATTCGGAGGCGGGTTTGAGGGCTTCGGGCTGGTCGTCTGTCTTCGGCTGAGCCACAGAAAATCCCTTCGTCGACCAAGAGCAAGGTGATCGCCTGATGTCCGGAGGGCATGGAATCAATCAGGCCGCGCCCTCGGACGGCGAGCATGTCGCACGGCTAGGCGTTCGTCTCGGTCAGGGACAGGACGCTGCGGCTATCCGGCTTGTCGATGACATGCCCCTTCGGCAGTTCGCTGTCTGGGGCGCCGGCCGGATGGATGGTCATGTGCGGTACCGCAGCGCGGTCGGTACCCCAGTCAGTGATGTGGGCGATCAGGTTCCGCGCCAGGGGGGTCGCGTGAGGCCCGTAGCCAGCAGCGCCAAGTCGGGACGGTCGTTCGAGATCTGCGTTGTCACGTTCGGCGATCAGGAAGGCAAGGGAGCTGCCGGATACGAGGGCAGGGCTGCGGCCGGGGATTGCGGGGCGTCGTACACCGTCCTCCAGGGCCTGCTTGGTGACTTCGATGCGGCAGACGGTGTCGTCGGACGCGGTGGCGCGCAGCCAGATACCGTCGAAGGTCTCCTCGCTGCCTACCCGGGCTTGCGACCACAGTTCGGTGTACTGGGCGGAGAACACCTCGGCGAGCTGGCCGGGTTCGACGGGCTGGTCCTGGTCGTGGTGGAGGCGGACGGCGCCGTTGGCCAGTTCGGTGGTGCGTTCGCCGCGCTGACCGATGATGGGGACGAAGCCGCACAGTTCCATGTCGTCGGACATCAAAGCGTCGCCGTGGCGGGTGAGGGCGACGGAGCGGGTCTGGCCGCGCCAGCGGAGCGGGAGGACGAGTCGGCCGCCGTCAGCGAGCTGCTGCCACCAGGTGGTGGGGACGTCCCACAGGCCGACGGTGGCGATCATCCGGGTATAAGGGGCGTGCTCGGGTGCGCCCTTCAGGCCGTCTCGTTCCATGACCCTGACGTGTTCGTATCCGGTGCGGTTGAGGGCCTCGCGAGCGTGCAGGGCGACGCCGGGGTCGATGTCAATGGTGGTGACCTGCCCGTCGGGACCGACGAGTTCGGCGAGGAGAGCGGCGTTGTAGCCAGTGCCGGCGCCGATCTCCAGGATGTGGTCGCCGGGCTGCGGGTCGAGTTGGGCGAGCATCATCGCGACCGTGGAAGGCACGGAGGCGCAGGACAGGGCAAGCGGGCCGCCGGGGTTGTCCTTGATGGTGACGGCCCGATTCGTGTAGGCGTCGGCCGGGTCAAGACCGGGCAGGTGGAGGTCACGGCGGACGGTGCGCATGGCCTGCTCGATCGGGGCGGGCAGCGGACGCTTGGCGATGATCTCGTCCACAAGTCGGTTGCGCAGGTCTTCGATGGCGGGGGTGTTGTTCACCGTGGCTCTTTCAGTTGAGGAGGAGGCAGGTCTCCCACCCCGTGGCAATGGGGCGTGCGGGGTTGAGGGTGTGGAGCGTGAGCAGGATTCCGTCGCCACCGGTCAGGAGCCCGGCAGTATCGGGTAGCGGCTGATCGGCCACGTGGGTGGCGAAGCGGGAGCGGAGGGATGGCAGAACACGTCGGAGTGCGCTGTCCTGCGCGGTGTCGGCGGCCGAGCGTTCCGCGGCAAGGCAGAGTCCGGCCCAGCCGTGGCAGACCGTTGCGTTGTCGACCCGGGCGAGTTGTTCGGGATCAGCGGCACAGGCCGTGAAGGCGTCCTCAGCCAGGCGCCGGGGCGTCGCACGCGAGCACGCGATTGCTGCGAGTTGCAGGGCGCGTGCGATGCCGGGAGTGCCGTAACACCACGATGGTCTAGATGGTCTATTGGGGCACTCCGGTACGGGTGATCTGCTGAGCCACTCGCTGAGAGTGAGGGACTCAGGCCAAGCGGGGCTGCCGTCGGTGAGGTAGTGCGCTCGCTCTTCCAGCAGGCGGCAGCCCTGCGTCAGGGCCTGGTGCTGGCCGGCCACGCTGTGCCCAGCGCGAGTGCTCAGAGCCAGGAGCGCGATAGGCCCGGCCACACCGTGCGCCATGCCGAAGTTGCCGTGCCCCGTCGGCCAGGCGGTGCCGGGCCGGCCGCTCGGACCGTCCGAGGTCCACCAACCCGGTACTTCCTCCCCGTGCACTGTGATCGACTCTTGGAGAAGCCGCACCACGTAGCGCAGGACATCGTCGAGTAACTCCGGTTGCGTGCCTCGCTGCAGAAGTAGCGCGCCCAGCCCGGTCAGACCAGAGATCAGGTCGTATTCCCGCATTCGCGGCGGGCGGCCTGCCTCCATGCGGCGATGAGCGTCCGCGAGTCGTGTGCGTACGAGCGTGGTGAGCACGCTGTCGAGGTTGCCCAGTGCGGAGCGGTAGGCCGAGTGGCCGGCTGTGTGGAGGACGTAGGCCACGGCCGGTGCCCCGCGGTAGAGGCTCGCACCGGCGGGATGGACGGCGGCCGGTTGTCCGGCCAGAGTCCTTGCGGTGGTGTGTGCCGTGTCCCATTGCCCACTGTCCTGGGCGAGGACCACCCGGTAGAGGGCGGTTCCGGCGAACCCACGGCCCAGGTCGTGGACGGCGTCGTTCACCATGTTGCCCCCTGCGCCAGGACGGAGCGGCATGCCTGCCGGGCGGCATGGCGGCAGGCTGCCTCGGCTTCCCGGCCCGGACCCATGATCCGGTTGTGGTGCATGTGCAGCAGCGATTCCAGCACCGGGCCAGTCTGCTCGTCGGTGAGATGAGACCGGTACTTGGCGAGGGCGGTACGACGCCGTTCGTACGCGTTGGCCAGGCGGGCCAGCCCCTCTGGGTGTCGCGTGAGGGCTTCGGCTCGGGCTCGAGCTCGGCGAAGCGTCTGGCGGGTGACGCTGAGGATGCCCTTGCCCCGAGCGGGTGTGGTTGTCAGCCAGCGGACTCCGTCCTCCTCGCCGAGGAGCCCGCACGCGGTGTCGATCATTCCGAGTGCGCACAGGACATGCCGGTCCAGGCCAGTCAGGTCGGTGAGTGCGTACCGTGTCGCGTCACTGTCGGCGACGAACACGGCCTCGGCGGCCCTCAGAGTTGGCCCGGCCCCGTATCGGCCGGACTCGGGCCGATAGCCGTCGAAGACGAGCCGGGAGGCGAGCGCATCGCGCTGCAGGTGCGTGGCCCAACAGGCAATGGCCTGAGTCACCGTTGCGTGCTGTTCCGGGCGGTGCGCAGCGATACGCAGCCGGAGGTGGTCCTCCTCCTGCCCGGTGCGGTAGCGCACGAACCAACTGTCGGGGGCGCCCAGCGATTCGAGGAGGCCGGGCAGACGGCGGGTGAGGATCTGGTCCATGACCGTCGGATGGGTGAACAACTTGGCCTGCACCCACCGCTGCTGGTCGTCTCCGGGCATCGGCAGTGTCCGGTTGGTCACGACCGGGGCCGCCGCCAGGTCCGGGTGGGGTAGGGGCGGCAGGGTGGAGGTGAGCGGCAGGGTGATTTCGTGGGCGTGGCCGATCCAGCCGAAGTCCCGCTCGTCGGGGGCTTCGAGTAGCTCGGCATTGCCGTGGCGCCGGAGGTGGCCGTGGAGGAGCCGTGCGTGCAGTGATTCGGTCAGATCGAGGCGCAGGGTGCGGTCGTTGTCGCAGAGTTCAAGCAGCTGCGGGCATTTCCACGTCCGCGCCCAGTCGGCCAGCGCCGCCTGCCAGGCCGGCTGGAAGGGCCCGGGTGGGAGGTCGGTGGCGGCCAGGCGCCAGCGGGCCGGGGAGAGGATCGCCTTGTGGTAGCGAACGAGAGGTAGATACGGCATCCCGACCGCGAGGGGTCCCCAGTCGAACTGAGTCCAGGCGGTGGCGAAGCCGCGGCCGAGGAGTGCGATGAAGCGAGCGATCGGCGGGGCCTGCTTCTCCAGGGCGAGCGGGTGCAGGACGACCGGCTCGACAATACGGCGCCGCGAGAGGCTGACCAGATGCAGCCGCTTGCTGGTCGACAGCACCGCCAGATCATCCAGCGGGATCAAGTTGTCGGCCGGGGCCCGGTGCTCGCCGACGGGGATCACGTAGGGCAACAGGGCGGGAGTGCGGGCCACGTTCTCGGCGTGCGGGTGGACCGGGGCGAAGGAGAGTTGGGCGGGCAGCGCGCCGTCGACCAGAGTGGGCAGTCGCCGGTAAACCTCGTCGAGGCCGCTGTCCGGGAGGGCGGTGGCAAACCGGCCGGTGAGGGTGCCAGTGCTCCAGGCGGGACGCACGGACACCGTGAAGTCACCGTGGTCCAGGGCCTGTGTCGACGACGCGTGTACCCGCACCGCCATCTCGACGTGTGGGGCGATGGCCGCGTCGTCACGGCTGGTGTGGGCGCACAGCTCATCAAGATCCGCGTCAGTGAGCCGGATCTCCCGGACGCCGGTGAGCGCTGCCTTCCACGCCTTGGTCATCAGCAGCTCATCACGCGGAAGTGCCTTCGCCGGGGGCTCTGGCCACACCGACATCGGGAAGTCGGCCGGCAGTCCCACCCCGGCGGCCAGATCGACCGCATCCCGCAGCGGTACGAGGCTGCCGGCCCCGTACCGTTCCCAGAACAGGCCGTGGTACGCGGCCCACATGGGCTTCTCGCCCACGTTCCGGGTCATCCGGAGCAGTGCGTTCGCGGCGCACTCGGCCTCCTCCATTACCGGTGTCGGGACGCGGACCGTGGCGTCGAGTCGCAGGTCGACGCTGAGCCGTACGCGGCCGCGTTCACTGACGCCACTCATGCGCTTCTCGGCCGTACCGCGCAGTTCCTGCGCAGCGGCCGGATCTCCTGCCACATCATGCTCGGCGAGCAGACGACACACGTCTTCCAAGTCGTCGAGCAGACTGACCGTTTCGGGCTTCAGGCGGTCTGCGAGGGGACGCAGAACACGCAGCATGTGCCCGAAGGGGTCGGGGTCCGTCAGGGGTGCCGACACGTCACTGATCAGGAGGCCTGCCTCCAACGTGTCCGTGAGGAGCCGCTGGACCTGCTCGGCCGTGCCGCCCAGCGCGATCAGCCGATCGGTGATCTCCTGGCACGGAACGGGGTATTCGGCCAGCGCGAGGATCGTAGCGAGAGGCCGGGTGACTGTTGCGCTCGCGGTGCGTCCACCGGAGAGGGGGCGCACCAGTACGTCGCCGTGCTGGGCCGCCAGATCGTTGATCTGAACGGTCAGGTGGGACAGGACGTCCGGCCGCCGCTGGAGGTCCCGGCGGACGTGGTCGAGCCAAAGCGTGTCTGGACGGGCAATGGCGCGGTGGCCGGTGCCCACTCGGCCTTCGGCCGGACCGCACTCTGCGGCAGTCACGCCGGCGAACAGACCGAACGGCGTGGGACGTCCGGCTGCGCGTAGGAGATACCGGGCGATCGCAGTCGTTGCCTTCCGCGCCTGCTTCGGCTGGACACTGTGCTCTTCAAGAATGTGGTCGACGGCACGCGCGAGTTGTGGGGACGCCGCCCGCACCGCGGCAGCGAAGGGCAGGAGGGCCCAAACGTCAGCGAGCCAACGGCGGCAGTCGGCCGGATCGTCGAGCTCGGGCCACTGGGTGTGCTGAGCGGTGAGCGGGAGCACGGCGGCCCGCAGCAGGAGTGCGTCACCGCGTTGGAGCTGTCTGGTCTGCGTCATCGTGGGTTCCCGTCCGGCTAAGGCCGGTGCGGGCCGGGAGTGGCTCCGGCCCGCACCGGATCGGAGCGTTGGTCAGCTCGTGCAGGAGGAAGCGCAGGTGGACTCGCACCCGTCGCTGGTGTCGCAGTCCTCGGCCACCGGCACCGGCGCGTCCGTGATCGCGATGGTGAGCTGCCAGTCGTCGCTGGTGATGGGTGCCGTCTCGGGCGTCGCGGTTGCCATTCCAGTACCTCCGAAGGGGTGGTTGGCCGCCCACGGGAAGCGTGGACGGGGGAGCGCGGGCCCCCCGCACCCGGCTGCCACGGGCTTGCATGCAGCTGGCTGCGCGGATACCGCGTTCAGGCGCGCTGAGGGCCGCTGAATCTCGGGGGCTTTGCCCCGCTCTCTGCCGGGACCATGCGGCTGGGGGAGCCGTTGAAAAGGAGTGCGGTCACCGGCAGAGAGCAGGAATTCAAAGGGTGGACGGGACGGTCGAGACCGCGACGCCGATCACCAAGCCGCAGGACGCGGAGATCATGACGATCAGTAGCGGTCCGGTGAAGCGGGCCGGCCAGCCCCGCTGGTCTCCCCAACGACGGTCAGTGCAATGGTGAGGTCGCCGGCGGCCGTGTGAGCGGGGCCGTCGGCGGGATCGCTCACCCAGCGCAGCAGTCCGTCCTCCCACCCTGGAGGAGCCAGCACGACCCACGAGCCCTCGCCGAGCGCGTGGGTCTGCTCCTGCTGCCATCTCCGTGCGGTGCCGGGCGGGGTGAGGAAGTACGCCTGGCCGTTGCCTTGGTCGTGCAGCACGGGCCCCACGGGAGTGCCGGAGGCTTCGAGAAAGCGCACGGCCCGTACACCGATGGCGGCCTCTACGCGGATGGCATCCCAGTCCTGGCCGGCGGCGAAGAGTGTCGGCTCACTCAGACGCCTCGCCCAGGTCGCCCGGGGCAGGCGGGGCTGATGTGAGTGCAGGGCCATGGCTCTCCTCCGTCCGCTGGAATCTCGTCGCCGAACCTTCGTGGTCCGTCACCGACGAGGTTCAGGTGTTCACCAAGCGTCGCCGGGCGTGAGCAACTGCGGTATGACCAGCGGGTGTTACCGAGGCGGGAATACACTCGTTCCCGGCTTCGTAAGAAGCTTGATCGCGCCTACGATCACACCGGAAGTTGGCCTCATGGACGCCACCACCCCCGGCCCGCTCGCTCCCGACCTCCTCGAACGCGAGGATGTCCGGCGAGCCCTGGCAGAGCACGACTTCGCAGGCGCCTTCGCCTTGATCAAGAAGTACGGCGGCCTGTCCCAGAACCGCATCGCCTCCGCCTGCCACCTCACACCGGGCAAGGTCTCCACGATCATCAGTGGTCAGCAGCAGGTCACAAGTTTCGAGGTCATCTGCCGCATCTCCGACGGACTCCGGATCCCGGGCCACCTTCTTGGACTCGCTCCGCGTGTTTGGGAGACCCGGCCGGTCCAGGAGGTGCCCTTGCCGGACCCTGAAGGTGAGCAGGCCGGCGCCGATGAGGTCCCCTGGCGGCCGGATGCCACCGTGGATCTGGCCGCGAACCTGACGAGGAGCGATCTCGTGATGGACCGACGAGCCGCGACGCGCGCTCTGGCCGGGGCCGCCGTCACCGGCGCTGGCCTGCTCGACCCCCTGGAGGGGTGGCTCCAGCCTGCGGGCTCCGCCGCCCGGTCACGTCGCCGCGGTCGGCTCGGGCTACGGGAGGTCGAGGAGCTGGAGTCCACTGCTCGCGCGTTCCGAGCCTGGGACCACAAGTACGGTGGCGGTCTGCGCCGCAAGGCCGTACTGGGCCAGCTCAGCGAGGTCGCCGCTCACCTCGACGAACACCAGGCGCCGCAAGTCGAGCAGCGCCTGTACCAGGTCATGGCGCAGCTGGCCGGCACGGCGGCCACCATGGCCTGGGATACGGGACTCCAGCGCCGCGCCCAGAACTACTACCTACTCGCCCTGCGCGCCTCCCACGCGGGCGACGACATGGTCTTCGGCGCCAACGTCCTGGCCGGCATGGCCCGCCAGATGCTCTACCGCGACCAGCCCCAAGACGCCCTCGAACTGATCCGTCTCGCCCAGGACGGCGCCCGGGACGTGGCCGGCCCCAAGACGCGCGCCATGCTCCACACCCGGGAGGCATGGGCGTACGCGGCAATGGGCCGCATCGCCGCCTTCCAGCGAGCCACCGTCCAGGCAGCCGAGGCCCTGGCCACCGCCAAGCCCAGCGAAGAGCCGTACTGGATCGCCTACTTCGACGAGGCCGAACTCGCCGGCACCACCGGAGGCCGACTCCTCGACCTCGCCCGCCAGAACCCGAAACAGCACGCCGAAGCCGCAGCCACCGAAATCCGCCAGGCCCTGGCCCGACGCGGCCCCGAGGCGAGCCGCAGCCACGCCCTGGACCGCATCGGCCTGGCCCAGTGCCACTTCCTGCTCGGCGACCTGACCGGAGCCGTGGAGGAAACCCACCACGCGGTTGACGCAGCAC
This sequence comes from Streptomyces sp. NPDC050619, assembly GCF_040654815.1. Lineage (NCBI taxonomy): Bacteria > Bacillati > Actinomycetota > Actinomycetes > Kitasatosporales > Streptomycetaceae > Streptomyces > Streptomyces sp. NPDC050619. Next base: position 104,345 of record NZ_JBFAIR010000032.1, read on the forward strand.
GCGCCACACGCTCCAGCCGCGTGCGCGCACAACTCGGCGAGCTCTACCCCTACACCGTGGGCAACAGCGCGGCCCGACCCGTGCGCGAGGCCCGCGATAGGATCCGCGACCTGCTGTCGACCTGAAAGAGGAGAGGACCGTGACGACCATCGCGGTGACCGGGCACATGGACCTGACCGAGGACAGCATCCCTCTGGTCCGCACCGCCCTGGACAACCTGCTCAAGCAGTACGCCGACGACCGCCGGCTCGTCGGCGTCTCCTGCATCGCCAAGGGCGCCGACTCCCTCTTCGCCGAAGCCGTCCTCGCCGCCGGCGGACGCCTGACCGTCGTCATCCCCTCCCAGGACTACCGGCAGAACAAGGTCAAGCCCGACCACTCCGCCCTCTTCGACCGCCTCGTCGAAGCTGCCGAAGAAGTCCTCGTGCTTCCCCACAAGACCGCCGACCGGCAGGCGTACGAGGCCGCCAACGCCGTGCTCATCGAACGCGCCGACCGCCTCGTCGCCGTATGGAACGGGGAACCCCCCACCGGCAAGGGCGGCGGCACCGCCGACACCGTCCTCGAAGCACAGGCGGCGGACATCCCTGTGGACGTCGTGTGGCCGGACGGAGCCGCTCGCCGGGGTTGAGTGCTACCCGCTGCCGACCCGGACGCCGGCCGGCGTGGACGCGAAGGCCCGCGCAGTGATCACGACGGCGTTCGCATGCCTGGATGCCGCATCGATGACGTGGGTCAACCATGACGGCAAGGGCGACATCATGGACCTGTACGACGAGTGCCTGGCTGCGGTGCGTGGCTGACCGGCCCGAAAACGGTCGGCTGTTTCCTTCGACGTGACGCCCGGCGGGCCGACAAACCCCAACCCGGACGTTCGAGACGTCAGTCAGTCGGCGAGTCGGACACACCCGCAGCGTTACCACGTCACCGGGAGCTGCCCCTTCCAGCCGCTGCCGCCACCGGGCCTGGACAGCTGCCGTGACGCGCCTGCGTCACCCGCCGCCCGGGTACTTTCCAACTCCTCGCCCGCCGCCTGGAGTTCTTCCTCGGCGGCCTCGCCCGAAGCCTCTCGTCCGAGGAACCGGGCCAGTCCGCTCCTCGCAGGCAATCGGACACCAACCGTGGAGAGATCTTGGAAGGTTGGACAGCCCGGCTCGCTGCGTGCCTCACTGCTGCCGCGCCATCCCTTCCCGGTGGCGAGGGGGAAGGGGCTGATCTAGCGTGGTCGAGGGGATCGTGGCCGCTGCTTGGGGGGTTGCGAGCACGGCCGACCGACAAGTCCTGCCTGAGGAGGCTGTGCCATGGCGCACGAAGACCTGGCTCCCACCGCGACCGCCGAGAACGGCTTCACCGTCCAGGTGAACGGCTTTGCCGTAGAACTGCCGTCCCGCCCAGGCGGGCAGTGGTCGATAAAGGAGATCTTCGAGTGGGCCGAGCAGGCCCCCGGGTGGAGCGCGCCAAGTTGCGGGCTCCCCGGATGCGGCGACAGATGCTTCGCCCCGCCCGAGGGGACACTGATCTCGGTCCCGGAAGGAGCCGATTTCTCCGTCATGTCCCCTGTGGAGGTGCAACGGTTGAACGCATGAGGCTGCCCCTCACCCGGTCTCACCCGTCACCGCTTCGGTGAGAACCATGCGGTCCTTCAACCTGGCGTGACAGAACTGGTAGACGGAACCCACGCGTCTCACCACGTTGAGCAGCCGCGCGTCCTCCAGGAAAGAGACCGGGGAGTGCGGAAGTCTCCGTGTCGCGGCCAGTCGCATGCACGTCTCGCGGTACATGAAATAGGCCGTGTCCGAGGCGACCAGCACACCGGCGGCGAGTCCGATGGCGAAACACGCCTCCGGGCTCGCCAGCCAATCGCCGATCGCATGCACCGCCTGCATGCTGTGGGTCAGGTCCGCCAGGTAGACGACCCACCACTTGAGCATGGGCGGTACCAGAGCGAGCACGACGACCGTGGCGGCGACCTTCCGGTCACCGTTCAGGGTCGACAGGGGAGTGGCCTGATCCAGATCGGCAGACGTACGGGCCCAGCGGACAATGGCAAGGCCGATACCGAAGAGGATCCCGAAGTACGCGCCCAGAGCGACGGCGGACGCGATTCTCTCCCACACAGGAACGTGGCCGTCCCACGGGGAGAGGTAGGCGAGGACCAGTCCCAGGGCCGAACCGAACAGCAGGCCGCGACCGAGCGTGTGGGGGAACTGCGACAGCAGCAGGGCTCCTCGGCCCCGGAGACGGAAGTCCAGATACGTCGGCCGTGAGGAGCCGCCGCTCAGTCCCAGGCCGGTGAGCACACCGATGATCAGGAGGAACAACAACGCCCGGAAGCTCGCGCGTTGGTTGGCGAACGACAGATCGCCGGACAGGTCCACGAACTCCAGTCCCAGCACGGGCTGATCCGGCACCTGCCGGATCGAGAGGTACGCGAGGGCTCCCGCGAGTTCGGTGCCCAGCCAGAAGAGAAATCCGAAGGTAAGCACTTTCCGGAGCCGTGCCAGGCCCACGGATCCCCTGTGCCGCCGGTGGGGAATGACGGCATGTCCGTGGAGTGCCCGCCGCAGCACCGAGACCAGCAGTACGCCCAGTGTGAACAGGCCCATGAACGCGGCCCACAGGAGGCCCATCCTGAGCCCCGTCATGGGCGCCATACCCGTGGCGTGGTCGGGTCGGTCGAACACCGGGGCGGCTGTATCGGTCCAGTGCTCGATGAACGCACCGACGCATACCGCCAGCGGCGCGATGACCGCGCACAGGATGCCCACGCGACGCAGGCCACCCCAGAAACCCTCCCCATTCCCCCTCACTCCCCCGCCCCCCACATACGCCTGCCGGATCGCCACAGCCCCCGCCACCCCCGTGGCGATCGTGATGACCAGGAACCCCACAAGCCGAGCGAACGGCCCCAACACGAAGTTGAACCAGTCCCCGGCCATACACCCCGCCCCCAACCCCAGCACCGCCCCCGCCAACGGCGCCGACAGCGGCCCCGCCGGATCGTGCGGCAGCGTCCGGTGCAGCTGCCACCAGGCGATGTCGTCCGTGTCGTGGCGCTCGAGGTGCGCGGCGAGGAAGCGGAGCGTGTTGTGGGCCTCCTCCGGGTGCCAGCGCGCCGCAGCCGCGCGGCGGGCGTCGGGGACGGAGGGGTCCAGGGGGGTGCGTGTGCCGTTGAAGACGGCCGGGACGAGCGCGTCCAGCAGGTGGTGCTGGAGGGCTGTCGGATCGGTGAAGCGGGCGAGCCGGCCGGGGTCGGTGCCGGGTGCGGCGTAGACGGTGCGGGCGAGCCAGACGTTGAGCGGGAGCGAGAACGTCGTCGCGAGCGTTCCCTGGGGGTCGCGTTCGAGTTCGTCGATGACGAGCTGCCACGCGCTCATACGACGCGGCGCGACCGTGTCCCGCAGATAGTCGCTGACGTCGTCGGCGGCGACCGGCCGGGCCATCACCACGGCCGCCCCGGTGACCACGTCGGCGGCCCCGACGGCCTGGTCGAACTCGGCTGCCCGCGAGGTGAGGACGAGCGGACCGTGCACGGCGATCGCGTGGTTGACGGCCGTGAGTGCCTCCGGCCGCAAGGCCTCGGGCAGTTCGTCCAGTCCGTCGAGCACGGGCAGGACCCGCGCCTCGGCGACCAGCCTCCTGGCCGCGTACCTGCCGTACTCCTCGTGGTTGCGCAACGCCGGGTAGTCCTCGTGGATGCGGCGCGCCATCCATCCGGTCAGCGGCTCGTGGCGCGGGTTCCACGACGACAGGTCGAGGAGCACCGGTACGGGCTGTCCGGGCTCGGGGTGCTCCACGAGTTCGCGCACCAACAGCATGGCCAGCGTGGTCTTGCCCGAGCCGGGTTCTCCGAGGATGACCAGGCGGCGGTGGGGCAGGGCGCGGAAGCCCGCCGTGAAGCCCGCGATGTCGTCGGTGCGGCCGGTGAGCACCCTGCCGACGATGCGCACATGGTCGCCCGCCTCCGTCTGGGCGCTGCGCCAGCGAACGGCCAGCGGGCTGGGGTCCAGCAGGCCTTGCGCCGCCACCTCCTCGGTCCATTGGCGGCGCACCATGGCGGAGAGCGCCCCGGCGGCCCGGTCCAGCTCGTCGACGCTCGCGGGACGGGCGGGGCGGGACCGGTGCCGCGACCACCCCAGGACGCCCACGGTCGCGGACAGCAGCACGCTGAGGGACGTCACGGCGGTCTCACCACCGGTGCGTACCGCCACGACGACGAGTGCCGTGAGGCCGGCCAGTCCCGCCGCGCCCACGAGCCATGGCCACCAACGTCCGTGATCTCCCATGAGCGGAGTATCCGACGTGAATTCGCATAAGTCCCTGTTCGCCACACCCCAGTTCGACTGATGCGGCCTTCCGGACGTCCGGCGCACTCCCTCCATCACGTGACGGACGTCATACCGCAGACGGTAGCCCGACTCTGTCACTTGACGCCAAGATGTCATTAAGTGACACACCGGAGCCGTGACTCGTCCCCTACGAACCCGGAAGAGATGATCACCATGAAGACCACGCCCCACCAGGACACGACGAACGACGCGCAGGCGACCGCGAGGAGCGGTCAGCCGGAGCGGAAGTCGGCCCTCGAGCAGGCGGGCGGGACCAAGGCACTGGTCTACTCGGCGCTGCCCGTCCTGGCCTTCGTCGTCGCCAACAACGCCCGCGGGCTGAGGACGGCGATCGTCGCCTCGATCGCCCTCGCGCTGGGCATCGCCGTGGAGCGTCTGGCGCGCAGGGAATCGGTCATGCCGGCTCTCGGCGGAGTGTTCGGTGTCGCGATCGCCGCCGGCATCTCCTGGTGGACCGGTTCCGCCAAGGACTACTTCCTCATCGGCATCTGGGCAAGCCTGGCCGGCGCCGTCCTCTTCCTCGCCTCCGTGCTGGTGCGCCGGCCCCTGGCCGGTGTGATCTGGAACTCCGCGACCGGCAAGGGGGATGCCTGGCGCGCGGACAGGCGCTCCCGGTTCTACTACGACATCGCCACCCTGGTGCTGGCCTTCGTGTTCGGTGCCCGGTTCGTTGTCCAGGGGTACCTCTACAAGGCGGACAAGGTCGACGCGCTGGGCGTGGCCAAGATCGTCATGGGTTACCCGCTGTTGGGCGTTGCTCTCCTGGTGGTCGCCTGGGCCGCCCGGTGCTCCAACAAGCGTCACTTACAGTCATCGTGACACTTGGTGTGCCGTCATGAGCGATGAGCGGATGGGTGGTGTGCGTGGCTTCGACCGAGCGCAGCCGAGGCGGGATGAGCGAGCAACGGCGCCGTCGCGTGCGCCTGGAGATCTCGCGTGAGGCTGCCCGCCTGTTCTGGGAACAGGGCGTGGATGCCACCAGCGGCGACCAGATCGCGGCGGCGGTCGGCCTGTCGACCCGTACCATCTGGCGTCATTTCCGCAGCAAGGAGAGCTGCGCCGAACCGATCGTGACGCAGAGCGTGGAATGGGAGATGACCACCCTGCGCAGCTGGCCTCCGAATCTCTCCCTCGAAGAGCATTTCGCCGCGGAGTCGAGCAGATTCGCCCGCGAGGCCAGTGCGATGGAGCGTGCCGACACCATGTTGGGCGTCAAGATGATCCGGCTGGCCGACACGGAGCCGGCCCTTCGTACGGCCTGGCTGATGGCCTGCGACCAGGTGGAACGCGAGATGGCCGAGATCGTCGCGATCCGGTTGGGGCTCAAGGCCGACGACCTTGAGGTACGCCTGCACGCCGCGGCGGCTTCGGCAGCTCTGCGGGTCGTCAACGAGTACATCGGAGCCGCCCTCCTGGACGGCGTCGACCCTCGGGAGTTCGCCGACGCCCCCGCCCGCATCGCGAACGCCGTACGGAGGGCCACCGCGGGAACCGTGGGCGACCCGGTCCCGGCCGACACGGGCCGGCGGGAGTGAGTGGGGGCCGCCACAGGCCCTGACCGTGCGCGGCCCTGACCGGGCGGCCACCCCCCACAGGGAGTCCGCCACGGGAACGCCGCCGGAGTCCAGGGCTTCGTCAGCAAGTCGGCGGAACCCGCGCACATCACGTCGGTCATCAACACGCGCACGAGGGCGACCGGCCGCACGCGCAGACACCCGGCCTGCCTATCCCGCACCCCTGCCGCAGAATTGGGAAACTCCGCATGGCACGCCGTCCAAGCGATCCGACGCGGTGCCTGTCGGAAGGAAGTCGTGCGCGAGGGCTTGATCGTCAGTCCAACGGGACTCGCCGTACCCGGGTCCGCATCCTGAAGGGATGTCACGCGCTTGCTCACCGCGGCGTGTGTCGTACTCGGCAAGCCACCCCCGCGCACCTCCGCATGAGGCGTCCCACGACTTGCCGAGTTCGACGGCGTCCTTCAGCGCGTGGTGCATGCCTGACACCTCGAGCGGACGTGCCGGCTGCGTGGTGTCACCGACCAGCGCGACCCTGCCGCCCGCCCAGCCCGACGTGGGCTTGCGGCTGGGGACTGTCCAGGCCCGCCAGTGCTCGCCCATCGTCAGGGCGTTGCGGGCGGCGTATCCGATGTCCGGGAAGGCCGCGAGCACTTGCTCCAGATCCACTCGTGCGCCGAGGAGGCTGTCGCCGGTGTGACGGTGCCGGGTGGCCGAAAGACTCAGGTACCTGTAGTCGGGCAGAGGGTAGTGCGACACATGCCATTCCGCCCCGAGCCAGCATGTCGCCGCGCGATGCTGCCATCGGCTGGCGACCAGTTCCATCGGAATGACGGCGCGGTAGACCGCACGCCGCTCCTGCGCAGCGGCGCAGGCCTGTTGCGCTTCGTCGTGGGCGATGGAGCGGGCGCCATCGGTGAGGATCAGGGCATCCCCGGTGACGCTACGTCCGTCGGCGAGGGCGGCAACCACCGATTCACCGTGCTGGGTGTAGCCGACCACGCGGCTGTCCGCACACAGCTGGACGGCGTCCAGATCCCAGCACTCCTCGAGCAGCGGTTCGTACACATCCAGCCGGTGAGCCGTCGCGTGTGCCGAACAGGGCCACCCGTGACCGGCGGGCAGCGGCTCCGAGGTGACCGGCTCCCCGGTCGAGCCGTCCATGACGCGGAATTCACTGATCGTCAGCGACCGTTCGCGTACGGCTTCGCCCACTCCCAGCTGGTCCAGGAGCTGGAAGCCATGGGGCGCCAACCGGACCCCCGCTCCGCTCTCGGTGAAGACCGGCCGCTGCTCCAGTACGAGAACGTGGTGGCCCCTCTTCCCCAGAGCGACCGCTGTGGCCAGACCGCCGATGCCACCGCCGGCAACCAGAATGCGCATGGCTCGATGATGGGTCCCCAGGGGCCGCGCGGGCGATGCGATCAAGTCCCTTGTGTCAGAACCTCGCGGAGAGGTGACACAGCCCGGAGAAAGATGTTTAGCCAACCCAGTGTCCGTTTTGGTCATTTACGCCCCATGGCCGATCCGCTCCATGGAGTCCATGCACTGGCTCCACGGGCGGACCCGGGCCCTGGCCGCCGCGACCACCTGAGCGACGTGCGCGGCCGCCGCCAAGGTCATGTGCCGATGCCAGCCGTCGGAAGTCCGTCCCTTGTAGTCGAGGGTCCCCACATGTGATGCGGAACTGGCGAAATCCTGCTCGACGCGCTGCGTGGCATTGGCAAGCCGCAGGAGGACCCCCAGGGGTGTTGCCACCAGGTTGGTGAGCCAACACCGAACCGGCTGCTCCTGTCCAGTGTCCCACTGGCCCAACAGCAGGAGTGGACGGTCGGCCCATTCCACACGAACACCGGCGACCAGGCTTCTGCGCACGTCGCCCGTCGCCGGGTCCGTCCACTCCACCGGACGCCGCAGCATGCGGCTGAGCTGGAGCAGCCGGGCGGCGGGAAGCGAACGGCGTGCCCGTCCCTGTGCCTGATCCTGCACCATCAGGTTGGCGGGCACGGCGGACAGCAGGGGCGCGCCTGCGTCCATGTACCGGTCGAAGGCCGGACGCAGGTCGGCCCCTGGGATGTCCAGGACCACCGGACGAGGCCCGACCGCACACTGGTCGAATCCCAGAGTCGCCGACGCGACGCACTCCGCGGCCTGCTGGCCGGAACGCAGCAGGTTCCATTTCACGGGGACGGTGACGTTCTTGGCCACACCCCACACTCCGATGGCCTGCCCGGTCCCCCTGGGGATGGGCCGTGACTGCACCACCCAGGCGGCGAACCGCAGCTCGTTGTCGGCATAGCGCTGAAGAGCGCTGCTGACCGGCTCCCAGTCCCAGGTGGAGGAGGCGATGAAGTGGTGCAGGCTCTGCGCCAGTTCGGGGCCGCCGACGTGCGAGGCGATGTTCCGGACCGACTTGCGGCCGTCGGCCGCGATCAGTCCGCTCAGATACTGGGCACCTTTGATCCGTTGGTCGCTGCGGGGCAGCGGGGCGAAGAGCGACTCGGACAGCTCGTCCAGGACTCTGCTGCTCTTCACACCGTCCGACACGAGCGGTTCGGGCCTTACGGGCCTTACGGGTCGTACGGCCTGCGGAACGCGGCGCATAGGAATCCCCCTCAAATCATGGCGTCGTTGTTTCGGATGTGGCGTGAGCGGGCGCCGTCCGAGGGCCTGAACCCGGCCGCAGAAAAGGGAAAGGCTGTTGCGGGCAGCGCCGTGAGCCCTGTGATCCGCTTTACACTTCGGCCAGAGTGACGACACAGGTGAAGATCTCTGCATCGTGTTGCCGGGCGGTGGCCAGGACGCGCCGGCGGTCTGCCGCGTCACCGTCGAGCGGGCGGGTGTCGATCCAGCACGGCGCGTCGAGCTCCGCGTAGCGCATGAACTCGGTTTCCATGCCTATGACAACCGTGGCGCGAGGGTACGAGCCGGCCTGCGCGGCCTGGCGTGCCGCTTCCAGGAGCAGCATGCCCGGAGCATGATCGACCAGATGGTCGAAGAGGATCGGGTGTGACGTATCCGCCCGCAGCCGCCACCGGTTGTCACCGTCGGCAGGCGAGATGACGACGTCCTCGACGCGCTCTCTCCCCACCACGTGCGCGGGGGCCGGGGGCGGAGCGGGGACGGCACGGGCGTTGGCGACGCCGATGTCGGCGTAGGCCCCGCGGAGCCGGGCGTATGTGGCGCCGTCCTGGACGGTGAAGTTCGTCCGGGCGCTGCCCAGTTGGGAGCCCTTCCGCCAGGCCTGCGCCGAAAGAGCCACAGTTGCCGCTCTCTCCTTGCGGTACCGCACATCCGTGCACGTGATGCGCAACTCGACGTCGACCGCCCGCCCTTCGGAGCGCAGCGCACCCGGGTCGAGGTCCCAGTGGAAGCTGTGCCAGAGCAGGTGGTGGCCGAACGGCACGTTGAACGCGGCGTGCGACAGCAGGGGCAGCGTCTGGCGGACCGTCTCGCTCAGTAGCAAGGGGTCGTGCAGCCCATGGCGGACTTGGTAGAACTCGTGGGTCCGCGGCCAGTGGGCGCGCACCGTGAAAGCGTCGGGTGCGGGCCGGCACCAATCGGTGAGCAGGACCTCTGCCGGGTTCGCCTTGTGGGTGTAGGCCTGGGGCACGGGTATGCGAGGTAAGTCCGCCTCGTCGTAGGCAAGCTGAAGCGATGGCAAGGTGGTTCTCCCCCCGCTGACTGGCTGTTGAGCGCGTACACGCTGATGGTTCAACGTGCAACATACATAAGATAGCGACTATTATTTTTGTTTGTCGAGAGGACAAGGTGCGGGGTGAATCGGACCACACGGCCGATGCAGCAGCGTGCGGTGCGCACGCGGGAGGTGCTCCTGAGGGCCGCGGCGGAGGTGTTCGACGAGGTCGGCTACACCCGGGCGAGCATCACCAAGATCATTGACCGGGCGGGGCTGACCGCCGGTGCCGTGTACTTCCACTTCAAGTCCAAAGAGGGGCTCGCCCGTGCCGTGATCCACGAGCAGGCGGCGGATCTGCGGTTCCCCCAAGGGGAGGCCGGGCTCCAGCGGTTGATCGACATGACCGGCTACCTGGCCGTGGAGATGCAGCAGAACACGCTGTTTCGCGCGGGCGTCCGACTCGCGGTCGAGCAGAACGAGGCCGACCTTCACGAGTACGCGATCTATGAGTGGTGGGCTGAGCGCTTCCGCGAGGAACTCGTCGCCGCGCGGCACAAGGGGCAACTGCTCCCGTCGGCCGACGAGGACGCGTTCGCCTCCCTGCTGGTCGCCGCGTACACCGGTACGCAGATCATGTCGCAGCTCTCCACGCAGCGGGCCGACCTGCCGGGACGGATCTCCGACATGTGGCACTGCCTCCTGCCCGCGCTGGCTCCCGCCGACGTCATCGCACAGATCACGATTCCCGTCGGCGAGACGGAGGCCGGGGCATGAGACGGGTGCGGGTCGTCCTGACCGGGGGGACCGGATTCATCGGGTCGAGGGTCCTGCACCGGTTGCTGGAACCGGAGCCGACGGGCCGCCCGGTCGAGGTCCGGGCGCTCGCGCGCACCGAGCAACGGTCAGCTGCCGCGCCCCGCCTGTCCTGGGTGCCCGCGGACCTGACCCGCCCGGCGTCGCTGGACGGCGTCGGCGAGGACGCGGATGTCCTGATTCACCTCGCCGCACGGATCAGCGGGAGCGAGGCCGAGTGCGCGGCCGTGAACGTCCACGGCACCACCGCGCTGGTCGAGGAGGCCCGGCGTCGCGGCGTGGGCCGGATCATCCAGCTGTCCACCGCCGCGGTGTACGGCCCCGGACCGCACCGCGGGATCACCGTGAACGAGGTGGTCCCGGCGCCGGTCTCCCCGGCCAGCCGTACGCGGCTGGCGGGAGAGCGGGTGGCCGTGGACGCGGGGGCCACCGTTCTCCGGCCGGGACTCGTGACCGGAGCCGGCGATCGCTGGGTCGTGCCGGCCCTGGCCGATCTGCGGGAACAGCTGCCTTTCCAGTGGAACGGCGGCAAGGGGCTGGCGTCCATGGTGGACGTGGACGACCTGGCCCGGCTGATCGTGCGGCTCGCGACCATGCCCGACGGCCCGCCCAGCGGGATCTTCCACGCCAGCCACCCTCGCCCGGTCCGCAATCGAGACCTGATGACCACGCTCGCCGGCCTCGGGGTGCTGCCCCCGGCCCCGGCGGAGGACCGCTCCTGGGAAGCCTGCCTGCAACACCTGCGACGATCACCGCACGGCGTGAGCGAGCGCCAGTTCGAGCTGCTGGCGGGCGACCACTGGTACGACAGCGACGACATCTGGCGCATCGCTGAATACCCCGCGGGCCCGGGGCCGTTGACCCGGCTCTCGGCAGCCTCACCGTGGTACGCGACTCACCTCGCCGAACGACGGGCAGCGCCGCGCTCCTGACGGGCACGGCGCAAGGGTGCGCCGGGGCGGGCGGCCAGGGGTACCTGAGAGGGCGGCGGGCCGGTATCGCCGGGGCCGCCGCCCTCCCAGGCGCACCCCGAGGCCGTTGACCCGGCGCTCGGCGGCCTCGCCGTGGTACGTGACTCACGTCGCCGAAGGGCAGGGAGCGCCGCGCGTCTGACGGGCACGGCGCAGGGGTACGCCGGGGCGGGCGGCCCGCGGGGTACCCCGGGGGGGCAGGCGGGCCGGTATCGCCGGTGCGGCCGTACCCCAGGGGCATCCCGGGGCCGTTGACCCGGCGCTCGACCGCCTCGCCGTGGTACGTGACCCACCTCGCCGCAGGGCAGGGAACGCCGCCCGTCTGACGGGCACGGCGCAGAGAAACGCCGGGGCAGGCGGCCCGCGGGGTACCCCGGGGGGCAGGCGGGCCGGTATCGCCGGTGCGGCCCTACCCCAGGGGTATCCCGGGGGTGGCGGCCCCGTATCGCCGGGGCCGCCGCACCCAGGGGCATCCCGGGGCCGTTGACCCGGCGCTCGACCGCCTCACCCCCACGCACTCCGAGGGGCGGCTACCCAGCATCGCCGAGCCCGCCGTACCCCCGAGCGGACCCCGAGGTCGGCAGCCCGGTGCCGCCGGACCTCGGGTATCCGTTGCCCTCAGCCCGCCACCGGCTGTGTCCGTGACTGGTCGCCGGTCTCGTCCGGTTCGGGCAGGGGTGGGGTGGCCGTCGGCTTGCGGGAGCGGCCCCAGCGGCGCATCACCGGGCGTTCGACGCCGATGTACAGCAGCCAGCCGCCCAGCATGGACCCGGCGAAGATCACCGCGAGGACGCCGAACCCGGCGAGCGTCCCCACCCGGCCCTCGTCCATGATCATCGTACGGACGATGTACATGACGACGTAGTGGACCACGTAGAAGCCGAAGGAGATCTCCCCCAGCCAAATCGCGACTCGACTGCGCAGGGCCGTACGCCGTCCATCGGTGTCGACCTGGACCACGGACGTGATGAGCAGCGCGAGAGGTAGCGCGGTCACGGCGTACAGGCCGTACAGCCAGGGGGCCGCCAGAGCCGCGGCGTACGACAGCGCCACCAGAGCGCCGGCCGCGCCCAGGGGCAGCCGGATCCAGCGGCCGGCCAGTACCGCGCGCGCCGTGATCATGCCCAGCACGAATTCGAAGAGCCGGACCGGCGGGAAGTTGTACGCCATCCACCACTGCACCACGGACAGCGGATACTTCTCCGGCGTCTGCGGCGAGTTCGGCAGCAGGAACTGCACCACGAGCTGGACGGCGACCATTCCCGCCACCATGGCGAAGGCCCAGAGCCACAGCTGACGGACCGGGATCTTCCGCACCAGCTTCAGGAAGAACGGGAAGAGGAGGTAGAAGAGCAGCTCACTGCACAGCGACCAACTCGGCAGGTTCACGCTGATGAACGTGTCGTGCTGCGGAAACCACGAGTGGATCAGGAACAGGTTGGGAACCCATGCGGACGGCGGGGTGAACTGCGCGGCGAACAGCAGCATCGCCAGGGCCCACACCACGACGTGGTTCGGATAGATCTTCAGCAGGCGCCGCCGCCAGAAGGAGGTGAGGGTGTCGCTTCCTCGCGCCGACCAGGTCAGCACGAATCCGCTGAGGATGAAGAAGAACGACACCCCCATCCAGCCGGCTTTGCTGAAGAGCCACTCGTAGCCGTGCGCGACATCCTTGTCGGCGAACGGGCTCAACGGGAAGTTGGTCAGCGAGGAGTGGAACGCGAAGACCAGCGCGGCCGCGATGAAACGCAGGCCCGTCAGCGACGGAAGCCGGGCGGCGGCGGTGCGCGTGCCACCCCGTGTGTCGCCCCCTAGGTCGCCACGCATGTCGCCGCGTATGTCGCCACCTAGGTCGCCACGCATGTCCCCACGTATGTCACCGGGTTCGGACGACGTGTCCGACTGTCCGCCGCTCGATGTCGCAGCCATGGCTCACACACTCCTGACGGCCGCCGCGACGGCCTCTTCCTCGGTGGGCGTCGCTGCCTTCGCGCGCCGCCGCTCGGAGAGCGCCAGCTGAAGGATGACCGCGGTGCCGAGCGCGGTCAGCAAGGCGGCCGCCAGCGGCACGCCACGGACACCGAAGCCGAGGTCGATGACCGCGCCGCCGTACCAGGACCCCACGGCCGCGCCGACACCGAAGGCGGACATGTTCGCCGTGAGCGACAGCGTCGGAGCGTCGGCCGCCGAGGACAGCACCCGGGTCTGGAGGCCCGGGATCAGCGCGAAGGTGGCCACGGAGAAGAGGAACACGAAGACACCGCTGAGCGCCATGACGGGGCTGACCAGCCAGTACAGGGCGCAGGTGAGGGTCAGCAGGGTGGACAGGCCGATCATGCTGGCCATCAGGGAGCGGTCGGCCAGCCGTCCGCCGATCATGTTTCCGACGATCGATCCGACGCCGTAGGCGATGAGCAGTCCCGGCACCCAGGAGTCGGCGAAGCCGCTGACGTCCGTGAGCAGGGGCACCATGTAGGTGATCAGGGTGAACATGCCGCCCGAGCACAGGGCCGTCGCCAGGACGGTGCCCAGGACGTCCCACTTCTTGAAGACCTTCAGCTCGCGCGCGACACCGGAGTTGTCCGTGGCGCCCTTCGCCTTCGGAACGGTCACGAAGACCAGGGCCGCGGCGGCCACGCCCAGGACGGCGATGGTGCTGAACGTGGTGCGCCAGCCGAAGTTCTGGCCCACGAAGGTGCCCAGGGGAACACCGAGAACCGTGGCCAGGTTGATGCCGAGTTGGGTGGCGGCCACCGCGCTGCCGGCCTTCTCCTTCGGCACCATCGAACCGGCCGCGACCACGCACAGGGCGACGAACGTGCCGTGGATCATCGCGGTGATGATGCGCCCGACGACGAGGACGCCGTAGGAACCGGCACTCGCGGACACGATATTGCCGATGACGGAGACCACGAGGAGGCCGGTCATCAGCGTGCGTCGTTCGATGCGCGTGGTCAACAGCGTGACCACCGGCCCGCCGAAGGCCATGGTGAGGGCGTACACGGCCACCAGGAGACCGGCTGTGGAGATGCTCACCGCGAGGTCGTCGGAGAGCTCGTGCAGCATGCCGCTGGGGACGAGTTCGGCGGTGCCCACGCAGAAGATGGCCAGGATCAAGCTGACTAGGCGAATAGGCATGGTTTTCCCTTGGGGGTGCTGATGGGGGGAGCGTCGGCTGTCGCCGGGGTCAGGGCGTCTTCTGGGTGAGCGCGGCGTCGGCGGTGCTCGCGTCGAGCGCGGGAAGTTCCGGCGACTCGCGGCGAGAGCGGGCCCACATCGCCAGCGACAGGAGCAGGGCGATCGTGGTGGCGAGGGCGGCGGTCAGGGTCACGGACCGGACACCGAGGCCGAGGTCGATGGTCGTACCGCCGAGCCACGCGCCGAGCCCGTTGCCCAGGTTGAACGCGGACACGTTGGCCGACAGCGCGAGGGCCGGCGCGGCGGCGGCCACCGCGAGGATCCGCGCCTGGAGCGCCGGAATGATGGAGAAGGCGGCGGCACCGAACACGAAGAGCGCGAGGGCCGCGGGGATCTGGTGGGGGGCGGCGACCCAGAAGATCAGGAGCGCGGCCAGCAGAGCGGCCTGGGCGCGCAGCACTCCGCGCATGACGTTGGCGTCCGCGGCCCGGCCGCCCAGGATGTTGCCCAGGACCGAGCCGACGCCGAAGACGATGAGCAGGATGCCCACCATGGCGGGCGCGAAGTGGCCGATGTCGCGGAGCAGGGGCGCCAGGTAGGTCGACGTGGTGAAGACCGCTCCCTGGGCCAGCACGGTGATCAGCATGGAGAGCTGGAGGCTCCCCTTGCCGAACACCTTCATCTGTTCGCGCAGGGAGAGGTTCTCGCCGGCCGTCTCGTCACTCTCGGTGGACAGCGTGCTCGGCACGAACTTGTAGATGAGGAGGTGGCACACCACGGCGAAGGCCGTGACGTAGCCGAAGGTGGCCCGCCAGCCGAACTGCTGCCCGATGAACGTGCCGATGGGAGAGCCGAGCACGTTGGCGAAGTTGAAGCCCAGCGCGATCTTGGCCATGGCGGTCGCCTGCTTGTCCGGTGGGGACATGAGAGCGGCGACATGCCAGGCCACGGCGGCGAAGGTGCCGTGGCTCAGCGAGGTGAAGACACGCGCTCCCATCAGAGTCCCGTAGTTGGGGGCCAGCGCGGCGATGACGTTGCCGGCGATGAAGACGCCCATCAGGCTGAGCAGCAGCGCCTTGCGGGACCACCTGGTGGTCAGCAGGGTGATGACCGGACCGCCGATGGTCACCCCCAGTGCGTAGCCGGTGACCAGCAGGCCGGCCGACGGGATGGACACGTGCAGATCGGCCGACATCTCGGGCAGGATCCCCGCGATGACGACCTCGGCGGTGCCCACGCAGAAGACCCCGAGCATCAGGGCCAGGAGGGGCAGTGGCATGGCGACCCGAGCCTTTCGTAGGGAGCCGGTTTCATTGATGATGCATTCGATTGCATGTAAATCATGGACCAACAGGAGGGTGTGGTCAACCGGCGCAAGGAGTTACGCTGTGCGACGGGGGACGGTTGGGTAAACAGATCAGTCGAAAGACTCAGTGAAGGGCCTCGTCGATGGAGACTTGGGGACCGGGGGACGGACGGGACGAGATTCCCCTCTGGCGTCAACTCACGCGCCTGATGGAGCAGGTCAACGCGACCGCGGGCAGGCGGTTGACGCGCAGTCACGGGATCTCCATGAACGAACTGCTGCTCCTGCTCTCCCTGACGGAGCAGCGGGACGGCACCTTGCGGATGTCGGATCTCGTCAAGACGCTGGGGGCCAACCAGCCGGCCGTCAGCCGGACGGTCGCCCGGCTGGAGGACGCCGAGTGGGTGGTGCGCCGCAGCGCCGTCGACGACAAGAGGGGGGTGGACGTGCAGGTCACCGAGACAGGCAGGCAGCTCGCCAAGGTGGCGCAGCAGACCCTGCGCAAGGCCCTGGCCGAGGCCCTCGACGCCGCCGCGCTGAATGACTCCACGGCCTCGCTCGTCGCCCGGCTGAGGTACACGCCGGCCGTGCCGATGGACTGAGTACGGCACCTGTTCCCGAAGGCGGCCCCGGCCGCGGGCTTCCCGCCCGCGGCCGGGGCCGCCGCTTTGGTTCACGGCAAGGTTCCCTGGGAAAAACCTCAAGTTCTATGCATCGGAATGCATTGAGTGTGACCCTGGCCACGTTGCGATGCATGCAAATGAAGCACTAGCGTTCGAACCTGATGGGCGGACCGGTCGGTTGGTTTCCTCGACTCCGGTCCTCATGGACCCCCGCGGTTCCCTCCCCGTCGCGCTTCCACTTGTTCGAAGACGCCCCTGGAGGTCTTGTCATGTCCCGTTCCGAAACGTCTCTGCCTGCCGGCCTGAACCCGGTTGCCGATCTCCCCAAGCCACCCGGACTTCACTGGAATGTCCGGGCCGACCAGCCCGTCGCCTACAGCGTCAGCATGGTGCGCGGACTGCTGGATGCCGACAACCCCACCCTGGCCCGCGCCTGCGGCGGCGGTCAGGGGCGTCCGTTCCGCTGCCTTCTGGTGATCGACAGCGTGGTCGACAGCCTCTACCGGGAACAGCTCGCGGAGTACTTCGACCGCTGGCAGATCCAGGCGACCTGGCAGGTCGTCCAGGGCGACGAGGACGCGAAGTACCTCGAGCAGGCCGTCCGCGTCACCGAGGCCATGTCGCGGATGGGCATCCTGCGCCGCGCCGAGAAGGTGGTCGCCGTCGGCGGCGGTGTGGTCCTGGACATCGTCGGCTTCGCGGCGAGCATGTACCGCCGCGGCGTGCCCTATGTCCGCGTCCCCACCACGCTGGTCGGCCAGATCGACGCCGGGATCGGGGTGAAGACCGGCATCAACTACGGCCACCACAAGAACCGCCTCGGGGCCTACTTCGCGCCGGAACTCACCCTGATCGACCCGGAGTTCCTCCGCACCATCGATCCGCGCCACGTCGCCAACGGCATGGCGGAGATCATCAAGATGGCCCTGGTCAAGGACGCCGTCCTCTTCGACCTCCTGGAGGCGACGGTCGGCTCCATCACCCCCGACACCCTGGCCGGCTGCGGCTCGGCACTGAGCGAGGTCCTGTCCCGGGCGATCTCCGGCATGCTCGACGAACTGGAGCCCAACCTCTGGGAGCAGGTGCTGGAGAGGTCCGTCGACTACGGCCACACCTTCAGCCCGTCCCTGGAACTGCGCGCCGACCCGCCGCTGCTGCACGGCGAAGCCGTCGCCGTCGACATGGCGATCTGCGTTGCCCTCGCCCACCTGCGCGGGCACCTCTCGAAGAGCGACACGGACCGGGCGCTGAAGCTGCTCCAGGGTTTCCAACTCCCCATCTCGCACCCGATCTTCACGCCGGAGCTGCTCGAAGAGGCGCTCGCCGACGCGGTCAAGCACCGCGACGGGCTCCAGCGTGTTCCCCTCACCCGGGGCATCGGCTCCGTCGTCTTCGCCAACGACCTCACGGCGGAAGAGCTCGGCCGTGCGCTGGAGTTCGTCGGCTCCTGGAAGGCGACGACCGCGGAGGGTGAACTGGTTGGCGCGGCGGTATGAGCACGGCCATCACCGTCTTCGACGTGGGCGGAACCCATATTCGCCAGGCGTGGTGGCTGCGCGGGGGAGAGCTACGCGCCCGTACTTCACGCCCCTCACCCAGTTTCAAGCGCTTTCCCGAGGCCACGGTCCGCGAGCTCCAGGACATGATGGTCCGGGAGCTGTGCGAAGCGGTTCCACAGACGCCGGATGCCGTGGTCGGCGTCTCCTTCGGAGCCGCGCTCGACCACCGCTCGGGCATCGTCTACGCCTCGGCGCCGCTGTGGGGTGAGCACAGCGAGCCGTACGACCTGCGGGCGGCGCTGGCGTCCCGGCGGCGTGACGTCCAGTGGCACATCGTCAACGACGTCACGGCCGCACTCCTGCATGCCGCGGCAGCCGCCGGCCGTCGCGGACACCGCAAAGTCCTGCTGGCCACCATCAGCTCGGGCATCGCCTGCCGAGTCATCGACCAGCGCCAGGGCCGGATCGCGGTGGACGGCTGCGGTCTTCAGGGCGAGATCGGTCACCTGCCGGCCACCGCCGAGCTGGCCGGACGTCCGATAGAGCTGGACTGCGACTGCGGGAAGACGGGGCACGTGGCGGCGTACGCCTCCGGCCCCGGCATCGCACGGATGGCGAAGGCCCTCCAGCAGCGGGAACCTGGGCGCTGGGCCGCTTCTCGACTCGGCCTGCTGACAACCGAAGGGGCGGACTTCGAAGCGTCGTTGCGCCGTGCGCTGGACGAGCGGGACGACCTGGCGGTCGAGCTGCTCGACGCGGTCACCGCTCCCGTCGCGGCCGTCCTGCGCACCGCGTTGTGCCTCGATCCCGAGCTCGACGAGGCAGTCCTGACCGGCGGCGTCGTCCACGGCCTCGGCCACCACTACCAGCGTGCCCTGATGGGACACCTCACCCGGCAGGGCCTGTATCTGACCAGCGACCGCTCCCCCGACTGGCTGGAGCGGCGCATCACCCTCACCGGTCCCGGGGAGGCCGACAGCCTGGCGGGTGCGGGGATCGCGGCGTGTGCCGGAGTGCCGGCATGAGGACGGCGCAGAACATCCCCCATCACCAGGCACTCGTACGAGAGGCGGGAAGAGTCAGACTGCGCGTGCGTCCCACCCAGCAGCCCGCACCGGGTGAGCTGCTGGTGGCCACGCAGGTGGCAGGGCTGTGCGGAACGGACATCCAGATGCTGCGCGGCCTGCGCGACGACCCGGCACCGGTCATCGGCCACGAAGGCATCGCCCGGGTGGTCGCCGCCGGGGCGGGTGTCCCGGACTCCTTGCGGCCGGGCGTGCCGATCGTGGTCAACCCGACCCACAGGTCGGACTCGTCCTTCCTGCTCGGACACAACGTCGACGGCCTGTTGCAGGAGCGCACCAGCATTCCCGCGACAGCGGTGCGGGACGGCCTCGTCATGCCGCTGGAGCAGCCGCCCGACGCTGTGCTCGGCACGCTGATCGAGCCGCTGGCAGCCGTCCGGTACGCCTTGACCCTGCTGGACACGGCACGCCCGCGCACCCTGGTGGTGTACGGCGACGGCACCATCGGGCAGCTCGCCGTACGCGCTGCCCGTCGCTGGCTCGGGGAGGGCGTACGTGTTCTCCTGGTGCACCACACGCGGGACGGACTGGCATGGAGCGCCAGGCACCCCGTACCCGGCGTGGAGTTGCTGCTCGGCGGGGAGCGGGCCGAGGCACCCCAGCTCGGCCGGGAACCGGTCGCCGCACTGCTCGCGACACCGCGCGACGGCACCCTGGACGCACTCGAATCCGCCCTGCGTCTCGACGGCGGTGACCTGACCGTCGACATGTTCGGCGGTCTCCCACCGGGCGCCGCCAGTGCGCTCCTGCCCGGGGTCGAGCTGGCCGCCGTCCGGGCCGCCAACTGCGCGGGGCATCCCGTGCCGGCCGCCTTCACGCACGTGAGCACCGTGCAGGGCCGACGCGTACGCCTGACGGGCCACCGCGGTGTGGGCAACGGCCATCTCGCGGAGGCGGCCGCCGAGTTGTGCTGGGATCCGGCGTCGTACCGCGACCTGGTGACCCATGTCGTGGGGCCTCGGGACGCTGCCCAGATCATGAACGACCTGTCGGCCGGTCGCAGGCGGAGCGTCGCCGGGAGCCGGCTCATCAAACTCGCGGTGCGTTTCGTCCCCGTGCCGCCTTCACCCCTGGAGACTCAGTGACAGCACATGGTCAAACCCGCCGCCGCGCGCTGGTGGTCGGCGGGTCCACGGGTATCGGCCGCGGCGTCGCGGACGCCTGGGCCGAGGCAGGGCTCGACGTCATGGTGCTCAGCCGGTCGGCTCCGACCGGGGCCGGTGCCGACCGCCTCCGCTGGGTGGCCACGGACCTCACGAACGCCGCCCACGTCAACGAGAGCCTGACACTCGCCGCCTGCGAGCCCCTGCACTCGGTCTGCTACTCGGCGGTTCACTACGGTGACCGACGAGCCATCTTCAGGGACTGCACCGAGGCGGAGTGGCGGCGCCAGATCGACGTCAACCTGCACGGCCTGTGGCTGACGCTCTCTCAGACGATGCCGGCCCTGCG
This sequence comes from Streptomyces sp. NPDC050619, assembly GCF_040654815.1. Taxonomy (NCBI): domain Bacteria; kingdom Bacillati; phylum Actinomycetota; class Actinomycetes; order Kitasatosporales; family Streptomycetaceae; genus Streptomyces; species Streptomyces sp. NPDC050619. Next base: position 124,735 of record NZ_JBFAIR010000032.1, read on the forward strand.
CCGTGCCGACGCTCCGGGCGTCTTTCTCGGGGTCTCGTCCGAGGTCGTCTACAACGCGGGGCCGGGGCGATCCGGATACGCCGCCTCGAAGGCGGCCGCCTCGGCTCTCCTCAACTCCGTCGCGCAGGAGGAAAGCGCCGAAGCGCCCGGTGCCGAAGCCCTGCGCGTCGTACAGGCCCTGCCGGCCGGCATGGTCGACACCGCCGGGATCCGGCGCAGGCGGCCGGAGGGGTTCGACTACAGCACCTACATGAGGCCGGCGAGCTTCGCCCCGCTGGCCCGGGAGCTGGCGGCGACGGCCGGAGCCGGACTGCACGGTGCCCAGCTGGTCGTCGACGGCGCGGGCGCCTGGTACCCGGTGAGCGAGCAACTGCCGGTGTCCCAGAGCCGCACGATCGCGTCGGGTACGGGATCGTGACCCGGTCCCCCGTCATCGGGCTTGCCGGCTGGCGGCTGCCGGGGGATCACTTCGACGCCGTCGAGCTGGCGGGCGGGATGGGCACCGACGGCGTCCAGCTCGACCTCGGGGGCCCCGGCAGAGGACCCTGGCTCGACGCGGCGGGCACCGTGGACCGGCTCCGGGACGACTGCGCCCGGTACGGGGTGAGACCGCTCGCGGTCGCGGGCAACACACTCAACGACATCGGGCTCAACGCGCCGGTGGGCAGCCAGGACGCGCTGCGTGCCCGCCGCATCCTGATACGCGTGCTCGACACGGCCGTGGCCCTGGGCACACCGCTGGCGTTCGTACCGAGCTTTCGCCGCAGCGCCATCGACGACCTGCGGGATCTGCGGCGGACCGCGGCCGTGCTGTCCTGGGCGGCGCGGGAGGCACAAGCACGCGGGCTGCTCCTGGCCAACGAGAACGGCCTGGACCCGCGGCGCGCGCGAACGCTGGCCGACGAAGTGGCGGCCCCCTCCTTCCGGCTGCTGCTGGACACCTACAACCCGCGGGCGGCCGGTCTCGACGTCCTGGCACTGATCGAGGCGACCCACGAGTGGATCGCGCCCCAGATCCATCTCAAGGACGGCACGAACGGCGTCGTGACCCGCGAACTCCTCGGAGAGGGAGACGGCCGGGTATGGGAGGCACTCGCCGCCCTTCAGGCACAGGAACACCCACCCGAAGCACTGATCCTCGAAAACGACTACCGCGACGGCGACATGACACGTCTCGCCCTCGACATCGAACGCGTACGCTCACATGAGGAGTTGAATTGCCAAGCCTTCCAAGCCTCCCGGCCGCATACGTAACGACCACACTGAGGGACGGCGTCGTCAGCATGGGCGCACACACCTTCCCGCAGGACGCGCTCGGCGAAGACACCGTCGTGATCAAGCCCGACTACATGGGAATCTGCCGGGCTGACGCCAAAGAGATACACGGCTCACGCGATGTCCCCGAAGACCGCGGCCCGCTGTTCGGGCACGAACTCGTCGGCACCGCTGTCTTCGCGGGTGCCGGGACCGGGTTCCAGGAAGGCGACCTGGTCACCCTCAACCCCAACATCACTCCGACGCGCACGACCGGCTTCGCCGAATACGTCTTCGTACACGGCACGAAGGAGCAGCTGGACCAAGCCGTGGTGCGGGTGCCGGAGCCGGACATCCGGGACGACATCTGGATGCCCGAGCCGTTCGCCTGCATCGTGCACGCGCTCAGGAAGCTGCTCGACCTCACGAATCTGCCCTCTCTCCAGGGCAAGAAGGTGGGCATCATCGGCGCGGGCTGCGCGGGGCTGATGTTCGCCATGTACGCCAGGCACCTGGGAGCGTCGGTCTCGGTGTTCAACCGTGGAGAGACGCGACGCGCGTTCGCACGGGACCAGAAGATTCTCGCCGAGGGCGAAATACATCCCCTGTCGGACGCGAACTCGCAGGCTCACCAAAACCAGTTCGACATCGTGATGGTGGCGCCCACCATAGCCACGACGGAACTCCTGGAAACCGCCGCCGACATGGCGACCGACGGAGCGGTCCTGTTCGTCTACGGCGGCACACGCAAGGGCGACAGTTTCCCCGTCGGCCAGGCGGACATCGACACCGTTCGCCGACAGGAACGCATCGAGTCCGTGGAGTATCTCGGGAAGCAGCTCGACATATCGGGTGCCTACGGATGCCTCAGGGAGGACTACGAGGAAGCCTTCAGGCTGCATGCGGAACACCCGCACGACTTTCCCCTCGAAAAGCTGACGTCGAGGCAGATCAGCCTCGATGATTTCCCGCACCTGGTCATGGATATCGCCGCGGGGAAGGCGGACCACCCCGGAAAGGTACTGATCAAGGCGGCCATCGCCTCGTAGGAGGGTGCCGCGCTCCGGCGTGAACCAGGACCTCAGCCGGCTCTTCCTCCTCCTCCGCCCAGTTGTCGGGGCTCTCGTGCCACGATGCCCAACAGCGAACGCTCCCGGTGTACCAGCCAGGACGCGCCGGGAGATGGGGGATGCGGGTGGTTGTGCCGGACGGATTCGAGGAGTGGCCCGCGCGCACTCTGCTGGGCAGGCTGTCGCCGCCCGCGCGGCAGGACCTGCTGGCCCTGGGCGCCGGGGTCCGCTTCGATGTGGGTGACGTACTGCTGAGCCAGGGAACGGATTCGCGGCACGTACTGCTGCTGTTGTCCGGCTTCGCCAAGGTCACAGCGACCGTGGAGAACGGCGAGACCTCGCTCCTCGCCGTCAGGGTCGGCGGGGACACGGTCGGTGAGATGGCGGCCATGGACGGGGCTCCGCGCTCGGCGACGGTCACCGCCTGCGGTCCGCTGACCGCCCGGGTGTTCTCGGACGGCGCGCTGCGGCAACTGCTCGAAGACCGTTCCGAGATCGCCATGGCGCTGGCCGCGCTCATCGCCGACCGGCTGCGCTGGGCGAACCGGCGGCGGCTGGACTTCCGCGGGTACCCGGCGAAGGTGCGGCTGGCCCGGCTGCTGGTGGAACTCGCCGAGTCCTACGGCTCTCCCCGCCGAGCCGGAGTGGAGATCAGCTGCCGGCTGACGCAGCCGGAGCTGGCCACGCTGGCCGGCGCGGCCGAGACGACGGTCCAGAAGGTGCTGCGTGACCTGCGTGAACAAGGCGTGCTGGAGACCGGCTACCGTGCCACGACCGTCCGGGACCTGCCCCGCCTCAGGCGGCTCGCGGACCTGCCGGACGAAGGGCCGTAGAAGGGCCGTCGAAGGGCCGTCGAAGGGCCGTAGGAGGGTAGCCGGTCGGTTCTCAGAGCAGTATCGGCTGAAGGGTCACGCTCAGCCCCGCGCTCGCGCCCATGACGGCCGTGCACACCACCGCCCGCGCCAGCCACCGGTACTTGTCCATGGCGACCTGGGCGAGGAACCGTACGGTCTGCGACAACTCCCGGCGCTCAGCGGCCTCCTCGGAATCCGATGCGGAGTCCGGTTCGGAATCCGTCCGCGGGCCTCCCGAGGGCAGGATGTCCGGGCCCGACGACAGATGAGCGAAGCTGTAGCGGTTGACGTCCGGACTCCGCATCATGCGCGGGACAAGCGTCGCCGCCAGGCTCACCGTGCCTCCGATCAGACCGCAGACGAACAGTGCCAGCAGCGTTCCGGCGAACGCTCCGGCCGCGCCTGACTGCTCGCACGCGCGCACCGCCGCGCGACTCCATGTCCCCGCCGTGCCGGCCAGCGTCGCCTGCACCGCCGCGAGGATGCCCGCCTTGGTGTCCGCGTGCTGGTGGGTGGTGTGCAGCGCGGTGAACATGTACTGCGCGGGGCGGCTGTCGGCTGTCTGCCCGGTCGGTGCCATGAAGTCTCCTCCGGTCGAAAGGGGTGCCTTCCGTCCAGTAAGGAGGGATCGCCCCGGCCGGACCAGTCACTTCTGAGGGTTCTCGGAACCTGCCGGCAACCCGTACATCCACGGGGTTGCACCAGTGGCGCGGGTGTACGACTGAAGTGCCGGCGCTCGCCTCCGGGGGGAGCGAGCGCCGGTCTGATGTGGGGCAACTCAGCTGATTCTCAGGGGATTGAGTGATACGGCGGCCTCCCCTGCGAAGCTCGTGTAACGAGAGGTGTCATGGCGAGCAACGGTGTGGACGAGCGGGGCGGAATGGGTGTGTTCGAGCGCAGACTGCTGCTGGCGCTCGACGCGAAGAGTTACGGCAGTGCCGACGCGGGGCGGCAACGCCAGTTCCAGAAGGCGATCGTGGAGCTGGTGGACGAGGCGGCCGATGCAGCCGTGCTGGACCGCGCTCACTGGATGACGCAGGAGGGCGGGGACTCGCTGTTCGCGGTCCTGCCACGCGGGGCATCCGAACCCGCCCTGGTCGATCCCTTCATGCGCAGACTGGACGCCGGACTGCGGGCCTTCAACAGGGACCGGATGCGGCACACGTGGCTCAGGCTCAGAGCCGCCGTCCACAACGGCCCGGTCTCGCTGGGCGCCAACGGCATCGTGGACACCGCACCGGTCGAAATCAGCCGCATCCTCGACAGCTCGGCCCTGCGCGACGCCCTGACCCGGGCGCCGGACGCCTGCCTGGCGGTCGCGCTGTCGGAGATCGTCTTCCGTGATGTCGTACAGCAGGGGTACACCACCTTCCGGACGGACGAGTTCCGGCAGGCCTGGGTGGACAAGAAGGAGTACCAGAGGGACGCCTGGATCTGGGTTCCGGGGGGCGACGTACAACAGCCGGTCCCGGTTACTGAGGTACCGCAGCCGGTCCCGGTTGCCGAGGTACGGCAGCCGGCGCCAACCACCCGCTTCAGCCAGCAGGTCGGGACCGGCGGCACCGGTATCCAGGGCGAGGAAGTCACGGTGAACATCGACCAGCGCCGCAACGACGACCAACCCGGTTCCGGTACCGCGGGAGCCCAGCCGTGACCGAGGACTTCCAGAACCACTTCCACCAGAGCGTGGGGCGCGACGGTGTGGGCATCCAGGCGTCGCATGCGAACATCACCTTCTACGGCGCGCGCGTCCCCACCGTCGAGCCACTTCCGGCCCCGGCCGCTCCCGATCCCGCATGGCTGATGAAACAGCCCAGCCGCCTCCTCGACGCCCGCAGCCAGGTCGTACCCTTCGTCGGCCGGGAGCCCGAGCTGGAACGGCTGCGGCAGTGGCGGGACGCGCGGGAGGCGCGGCTCTCGGTGCTTCTCCTGCACGCTCCCGGCGGCCAGGGCAAGACCCGGCTCGCGATGGAGTTCGCCGAACGATCGCGGAACCCCGAGTTGTCGGGGGCGGAGCCCTGGCAGGTCCTCCAGGCGGGTTTCCAGGGCACCTCCCTCGGCTCCTCGTCCCTCTCGGTCCACGGCATGCACATGCACGGCGCCATGCCCGACGACGCGGCCGGCGTACTCCTCGTCGTCGACTACGCCGACCGATGGGCGCACAGCGAACTGGCGCGCCTGCTGTCCGACCCCGTGCTCAACCAGCAAAGACCCACGCGTGTTCTGCTCATCGGCCGTACGGTGCGCTGGTTCGCCGCTCTCCGCGGTGAACTCGGCGAACGCCGGGCCGACGCCGATGACCTGCCGCTGCCCTCGATCGCCGCGGACCGCCTGCGGATGTTCGCCGCCGCCCGCGACCGCTACGGGAGCACCGGCCTGTACGGCCTCACGGACACCGCGAGCATCCAGCCGGCCGGCTCCCTCGACCACCGTGACTACGGTCTGACGCTGAACCTGCACATGGCCGCCCTGGTCGCCGTCGATGCCCACGCCCACGGCAAGAAGCCCTCGCTCACCGAGCCGCACGAGCTGTCGGCGTACCTGCTGGACCGTGAACGCCTGGCGTGGCAGCGGCTCTACGACGCCGGACGGCACGGGCAGGACTACCGGACCAGGCCCACGGTGATGGCCAGGACCGTCTTCACCGCCGTACTCACCGGAGCGGTCGACCAGCTCACCGGCGAACACGCCCTGGAGACACTGAAACTCTCCGAACACCCGCAGGACCTCATCGACGACCACCGGACCTGCTACCAGCCCGCCGACGACGACATGGTCCTGGAGCCCCTCTATCCGGACCGCCTCGCGGAGGACTTCCTGGGCCTGCTCACACCCGGGCACCGCATCAGCGCCTACGAGGCCGACCCCTGGGCGAAGCGGGTCCCCGCCAGGCTGACCGCCGCGGAGGAACTACGGCCCGTCATCGCCCCGCGCGCGGTGACCTTCCTCGCCTCCGCCGCCGCACGCTGGCCCCATCTCGGCGAAGGAATCCTCTACCCGCTGCTGCGTGAGCATCCCACCCTCGCCGTCGAAGCCGGCAGTGACGCCCTGAGCGCGGTCGCCGCCCTCCGGGCCGCCGGCTCGCCGGACGGTCCGCTCGACCCCGAGCTGCTCGCCGTACTGGAGGCGATCGAACCCCATCTGCCCACGGGCAGCCATATCGACCTGGACATCGGAACTCTGGCGGTCGCCGAGGCCCTGATCTCCCACCGCCTGGCCACGACCACCGACCGCGTCGAACACGCTCGGCTGCACGGCACGCTGGCCAATCGCCTTGCCAATGCCGGCCGCCACGAGCAGGCCCTGGCCGCGGGCGAGGAGGCCGTCCGCCGGTACCGGGAGCTGGCCGACGTCAACTCCTTCCACCTCGTCAATCTCGCGACCATGCTGTCCAATCTCAGCAACCGCCTGTCCAACCTGGGCCGGTGGGAGGACGCGCTCGCTCCTTCCGAGGAGGCCGTGACGATATGCCGCAAGCTCGCCGGCGCCGACCCCGATTCCGACGCCGGACGCCCCGGTCTGGCGTTCGCGCTGACCAACCTCGGTAATCGGCTGCGGGACCTGGGCCGTCCCGAGGACGCGCTGCTCGCCCTCCAGGAGGCCGCGAGCATTCGCCGTGCGCTGGCCGACGAAGACCCCGCCTCCTATCGCTCCGACCTCGCCGGGACGCTGAGCAACCTCGGCCTCATGCTGGACGATCTGGATCGCCCCGAGGAGGCCGTGGCCGCGACCGAAGAGGCCGCCCAGGTCTACCGGCAGCTGGCCAAGGCCGACCCCGCCACACAGCTCCCGCATCTGGCGATGTCACTGACCAACCTCGGGCGCTCCCTGATCGGACTGAAGCTCCCGCTGGAGGCCCTGACCGTCACCGCGGAGGCTGCCCAGGTCTACCGGCGACTGGCCCAGACCAACCCGGCCGTCTACCAGCCCGCCCTGGCGACCCTGCTGACCAATGTCAGCAGCATTCTGGAGAAGCTGGACCGTAAGGAAGAAGCCCTCGCCCCGGCCGAGGAAGCGGTGAGCATCCAGCGGCAACTGGTCGAATCCAACCCCGGCGCGCGGCTTCCCGACCTCGTCCGAGTGCTGAACAACCTCGCCATACGACTGTCGGGCCTGGGGCGCTGGGCAGCGGCCCTGCGGGCGAGCGAGGAGGCCGTGGCCATCCAGAGAGGGCTGGCCGCGACCAACTTCGTCGCGCACGCCCCCGACCTGACGAACTCCTTGCGCATCCTGCGCGGCCATCTCTCCGGGCTGCGCCGCCATGAGGAGGCCCTCACGATCGCCGAGGAGGCCGTGGCCATCCAGCGGCGACTGGCCGCGACCAGCGAACAGCGCTCCGCTCTGGCCGAGTCGCTGGCCGATCTCGGCAAGTCCTTCGCGGGCTTGGGACGGATGGCGGAATGCAAGGCCGCCCTCCAGCAGGCCGCCACCACCTACCAGGAGAACGACCGGCCTGCCGAAGCGGCTGAAGTCCTCTCCCAGTACGGCTCGATCCTGGTGCAGTCGGGGCAGTTCGAGGATGCCGTCGACATCTGCGAGCGCGCCGCCGACATCTACCGCGGGATCGGCGACCGGTACCTCGAAGCCATGGAGCTGGCCAACCTGAGCCATGCCCTCGGAAAGGTGGGCCGGGAGGACGCGTCCATCACCGCGGCCGAGCGCGCTGCCGCCCTGTACCGGGAGATCGGCGACCCCTACCTCGAAGCCGCGGCGCTGGTCAATCTGAGCCATGGGCTACTGGGCGCGACACGGTTCACGGAAGCCATCTCCGCGTGCCGGCGCGCCACCGAGCTGTTCCGCGGGTCCGGCCACGGCCAGCGGCTGGGCCCACCGCTCTACAACCTCGGCCGGGCCTTCTACGCGCAGGGGCGGCACGAGGAGGCCATTGCCGCCAGTGAGGAGTCCGCCGCTGTCTACCGGGAGACCGAGAACCGACCCTGCGAAGCCGACGCCCTGGCTCTGCTCGGACGGAGCCGCTACGCGGACGACCAGCTGGAGAAGGCCGCCACCGCCTGTCAGCACGCGGCCGACATCTACTGGGAGACCGGGAATCCCCGGGGCGAAGCCGACGCGCTGTCCGTACTGGGGGACGCGCTCCTGGCGCTGGGACGACTCGAGGACGCCATCGCGGCCAGCGAACGGGCCGCGGCCCTCTACCGGGAGTTGTGAAACCCGAAGCGGGGCCATCGGCATCCGGGGCGGCGCGGTTGCGAGTACCGGTGGGCGAGGACGCCGGGCTCATCCAGTCGGGCGTCCAGAAGGGGGCGGATCGCTCCCGCGCGTTCCGGCCGACCCCGCCGCCGCTCGACACCCTGAACCCGGCGGTGATCGCAGCGGAGGCTCGACCATGCCGCACCCACCTCCGCCGGGCGTCGAGTTGGTCTCCGGACAGGTGCGGACCCGGGGGCCCGGGGGCCCGGCCGGAGCCTGGGGCGAGTCGGCCGGGTACTTCGGTCAGCGCTTCGTCAGCCGATCAGATGCAACCCGTTCCCGAAGTCGATGCGCGCGAGGTCGGCGCGCGAGACGATGCCGAGCTTGGGGAACACGTTGGCCAGGTGATGACCCACCGTGCGAGGACTGATCAGCAGCTGTGCCCCGATCTCCCGGTTGGTGAGCCCCTGCGCGGCCAGCCGGGCGACTCTCAACTCCTGCGCCGTGAGGATGGCGGCGGTGTCCCGGGCCGGTGCGGAGTCGCGGCGCAGGTGCTGCCCGGTCAGTTCCAGTTCGGCCCGGGTGCGGGCGAGCAGGGGCGCCGCGCCGAGTCGCTGGAAGGTTTCCGCGGCTTCGGCCAGCTGAGTCCGGGCGTCGGTACGGCGGCCGGCCCGCCGCAGCCACTCGCCGTACAGCAGGCGCGTGCGGGCGTAGTTGAAGGGCCGCGACTGGGCTCCGGGGACATCCAGGGCGAGCCGGAACTGCTTCTCCGTATCCGCCCCCGACGCCAGTTGTGCGTGGACAAGGTGCGTCGCGGAGATCGCCCACGACGCGTTGGTCCGTTCGGCCCACCGCCGCAGCAGCCGCGCCTGTTCCTCGGCCGTCGCCCGCTGCCCGGCCTGGAGGGCGGCCTCGGCGGTGTCCGGCGCGGCGAGCACCGCGACGGTGTCGTTCGCCGCGTGGTGCCCGTCCTCGGTCAGCCGGACCAGGCGGTCCAGCGCCTCCTCGGCCCGGCCGGCGAAGAGTGCCGACATGCCGAGGTTCCACTCCGCGCAGGCGGTGAAGACGCGCACCCCACGGGGCACCCACATCTCGCTGAACCGGGCGGCGACGTCCGCGACGGTCTGCTCATCGCCTTGCGCGGCGGCCAGCCATCCAAGATTGGTGCGGCACTGCCCCGCCAAGTGGTCGTCGCCGGTCCCCTCAGCCACGTGGAGCCCCTCAAGGGCGTTCGCCGCGGCCGAGGTCCAGGAGCCTTGCGCGATGTCGAGCGCCACGGTCTGGACCAGCGTCTGGGTCAGGGCGGTGACCTGGTCCGTGTGCCGCAGCGTGTCGGTCTCGCGGCGGAGCGCTTCCTGAAGGGCGGACTCGATGCCCCAGGCCACCGCCAGCGGTGCCGGTGGCATCAGGAGCCAGGAACGGCCGCTGAGCCGGGTGAGGATGTCAGCGCGGGCGGCAACGATGTCGGGGGCCACGATCTGGTCGCGGTCATCGGCGCCGCTGCCCCCTTGGTCCTCCGTCCACCATGCGCGCAGCAGCGGCAGCAGGTCGGCGTTCGGGAAGTCCCCTTTCGGGAGCCGCCGTTCGAGGCGTTGGAGCGCCTCGCGCCGAAGTGCGCTGTGACTGGCCGCCCACGCCGCCCGCAGTGCCATGCTGCCGAGCTTGAACGCCTGCCCGGGATCGGCCACCCGCTCCATGTCCCGGGTCAGCTGCCGGCAGGCGATTTCCAGATCGCCGTGCGCGAACTCGATCAGCCCGCGCAGCCCCTCGCTGAGATCCGCGACCGTGGACGCGGAGGAAAGCTCTTCGGCCCGCTCCAGCATGCGCCGCGCCACGTCGACGTGGCCGGCCTCCCAGGCCGCCCTCGCTCCGTGAGCCAGTCGTCTGGCCGCGTCGTCCCTGGAGGGGGACAGCTTCGCCGCGCGCCGCAGGGCACGGGCCGCCGTGGCGCAGCCGCCGCGCGCCCAGGACCGGTGGGCCGACTCCTCCAGCAGCCGGGCCACCTCCTCCTCGGGTCGGCCCACGGCTTCCAATGCCGCGGCGAGGTGCCAGGGGCGCAGCTCGTCGGCGTTCTCACCGGTCAGTACGGAGGCGAGCGCATGATGGACGGCCTGGCGGTTCGCGGGCGGCGCCTCCTCGTAGACCACCGCCGCCATCAGTTGGTGGCGGAAGCGGATCCGCCCGTCCGAGCGCGTGGTGAGCAGGCCCGAGTGCAGCGCCTCGTCCCACGCGACGGGGTCGAGGCCGAGCACATCACCGGCCTGGCACAGGGTGTTGCGATCGCTGCGGTCATCGGCGGAGGCGAGAAGGAGCGCGGTGCGGGCAGCCGCGGACAGCCTCTCGATGCGGGCGCGGAAGGCGCGGCGCAGGCGGGGCCCGACGGCGATCCGCTCATCGGCGAGAGGGTGTGCCGCGAGGTCGCCGGCCGCCACGGACGTGGACAGCTCCTGGAGCGCGAGGGGATTTCCGGCTGCCGCGCGGACCGTGCGGCGGATCACCGACTCGTCCGCGTGCGGAGCCACGGCACGGGCGAGGAGCCGGGCGTCCTCGTCGCCCAGCTCCCGGACCTCCAAGGCCGGCAGTTTCTCCCAGAGGCCGTCGACGGGGTCGTCGTGTCCGGTGAGGAGCATGACCACGCGCTCGTTCCGCAGGCGGCGCGCGGCGAAGGCCAGGCACTGTGCGGAGGGCTCATCCAGCCATTGGGCGTCGTCGGCGATGATCAGCACCGGCCGTTCCCTGGCCAGCTTGCCGACGAGCGTCAGTACGGCCACGCCGATCAGGAACCGGTCCGCCGCGTCGTTGCTGGTACCGAGCGCCCCGTTCAAGGCGTTGGCCTGCGGCTCCGGGAGCGTACTGATCCGCTCCGTCACCGGCCACAGCAATTCGTGCAGTGCGGCGAACGTCAGTCCCGACTCCAGGCGAGTGCCCCCGCATCGCAGGACGGTGAAGTCCGCAGCCACGGACTCGGCCACGTATTCGAGCAGGGCGGTCTTGCCGATGCCGGGGTCGCCCCACAACATCATGGTCGCTGCCAATCCCTGACGCGCACCGTCAAGGATCCGGTCAAGGGCTGCCCGCTCCGGGCGCCGTCCATATAGGTCCATTTGCTTGAAAGCTTAAGGGTTGCGATCACCCGCAGCCACTTCCGGCAACCCAAGTTCCACGACACCACGCCAAATCTTTACGGACACGGTGACGGACACGGTGACGGATCCGTTTCCCTCGCTTCCTTCGTAGCGTCGGACGTGATCAGTGCACTCGCGCCCCACCGCAGGGGGAAGACATGGGGACGGCGATCCGGGTCGGGAGCGTCGGCAGGACAGTGGCTCAGCTCGTTGGGACGGACGCCGCGATCGCCGCGGCGGCCAGGGACCCGAAACCGAGGCCGCGCCACACCGCCGTCCCGACCGCCGGCCGCGTCAGCAGGTTGTGTCGCGTCACCCCGCTCCGCCCTCGGCAAGCAGCGCTGCGCTGCGCACCCAGTCGGCCGACTGACCTGGGCGTCGCCTCTGCCAGTTCAGTGCACCCCGACGAACACGCCTCCCTGGCAAACCGCCGGCATCACCTTTGGAGCGAACGATGACGCAACCCAGCACGATCAGCGTGCAGCGGCTGACACCAGGAATCCGCGAGATCACCTTCTCGAATCCACCGGTGAACCTCATCGTCGGGGAGACCGTGTCCCGACTGGTCGAGGTCGTCACGGAGCTGAGCGAGGACCCGCAGGTTCAGGTCGCCGTCTTCACCAGCGGTACACCCGGCTACTTCTTCAACCACTTCGATCTCGGCCGGGCCGCCGACTTCGTGCCGTCCGATCCGGAGGCGACGCCGGCGTGGATCGATCTCGTAGTACGGCTGTCCACAGCTCCGTTCATCAGCATCGCGTCCATCCGCGGACGGACCCGGGGCGGCGGGAACGAACTGGCCCTGGCCTGCGATCTGCGCTACGCCAGCCGCGAGCACGCGGTGTTCGGCCAGCCCGAGGTCGGCGGCGGGATTCTTCCGGGCGGCGGGGGCACAGAACACCTGCCCCGGCTCATCGGACGGGATCGGGCACTCGAAGTCATCCTCAGCAGCGACGACTACGACGCCGACACGGCAGAACGCTACGGATGGGTGACCCGCACGATCGCCGACGCCGAGCTGGACGGCTTCGTGGACGGTATGGCAACCCGGCTGGCGTCATTCGACAAGGCGGCGCTGGCAGCCGCCAAGGCCCAGGTCAACCGGGCGACGCTCCCGCCCGATGCCGCCCTGCGAGCGGCCTACACGCAATTCCTGAGCGCCATGACCTGGCCAGAGGTCCAGGCATTCCTGCCCCACTTCGAGAAGCTCGCTGCCGAAACGGGTCCCGAAGAGCTGGAACTCCGCTTGGGCCACTACCTCGGCATCGCACGCCGTCCGGCCGCCCAGCAGGACTCGTAGCCATTTACGGACCGTGTCCGCCGGATCTTCTTCAGATCTTCCGCGGATCGCCGGGCGTGACCACTTGCCATCGACCGACGACCACTCTATGGTCGTACGAACGTAAGACATACGACCGTAATTCAAAACCAGGGAGCTCGTGATGGCGACAACTCGGCCGGTGGCAATCGTGACAGGCGCCTCATCGGGCGTCGGCAGGGAAACGGCCCGCGCCCTCGCCGCGGCGGGCTTCGAGGTGATCGGAACCGCGCGCAACGCCGCG